>NZ_JBNHFG010000080.1:0-200 GCF_059090025.1 Arthrobacter sp. Y3224198 | reverse complement strand
ACAGGGTGTTGTGATCATGCTGCTTGCGTCCACTATGTGGTTCCCGGACAACAACCCGCACGGGTTGTTCCCGCTGGAACTGTAACTGAATAACACTGACGTCTTTTGATGTTCGTGACCATTGTTTTCCCCATGCATGCCCTGTTTTGGCGGGTGTGTGGTGCGGGTGGAAGGGTTACGGCGGTCATAGCGTGGGGGAA
>NZ_JBNHFG010000079.1:0-245 GCF_059090025.1 Arthrobacter sp. Y3224198 | reverse complement strand
GATGGAGGCTGCTGCTCCGTTGGAGGGCAAGTTCAACGGTGCCGGCCGGGTGAAGTTCGATGAGTTCAAGGCCCGTACCGATGAGGTGGCCAACGAGCTGAACAGCTCGCTGTCGGCGATCCTGCTGGGCCAGTCGGAGATGGACCGTTCGTTCCAGACCGGTGACCAGGAGGCTGCGGATAACGCGGCGCAGCAGCAGGGTTCGGCGGCGTTCGACGCCGCGCGGTTCGGTTCCTCGCGCTAGG
>NZ_JBNHFG010000078.1:0-250 GCF_059090025.1 Arthrobacter sp. Y3224198 | reverse complement strand
TTGGACTTCTGCTTTTAAGCCCAGATAACTGGCCTGAATATGTTAATGAGAGAATCGGTATTCCTCATGTGTGGCATGTTTTCGTCTTTGCTCTTGCATTTTCGCTAGCAATTAATGTGCATCGATTATCAGCTATTGCCAGCGCCAGATATAAGCGATTTAAGCTAAGAAAACGCATTAAGATGCAAAACGATAAAGTGCGATCAGTAATTCAAAACCTTACAGAAGAGCAATCTATGGTTTTGTGCGC
>NZ_JBNHFG010000077.1:0-254 GCF_059090025.1 Arthrobacter sp. Y3224198 | reverse complement strand
GGCACACTGTTGGGTCCTGAGACAACAGGACCGCGCGGGGGTGGCTTCGGCTTCCTGTGTGTGGTTGTGGTTTGTTTCTGTTTGTTCCTGCGCAGGCTAAGAAGCATCAGGTACGGGTTGTTGTCCTTCGGGACGGCGGACCGGTGCGGGTGTGGATGGGTGTGACGGGGTTGTTGTTTGAGAACTACATAGTGGACGCGAGCATCTTAAAAATTATTAAGTGCAATTTCAGATAAACCTGGTGACCGGTTTTT
>NZ_JBNHFG010000076.1:0-256 GCF_059090025.1 Arthrobacter sp. Y3224198 | reverse complement strand
TCGGCGCTGTGGGTCTTAGCTTCCGGGTTCGGAATGGGACCGGGCGTTTCCCCCACGCTATGACCGCCGTAACCCTTCCACCCGCACCACACACCCGGCCTATAAAACCCCTGGGCATGCGTGGGGAAAACAATGGTCACGAACATCAAAACAGACGTAAGTGTTATTCAGTTACAGTTCCAGCGGGAACAACCCGTGCGGGTTGTTGTCCGGGAACCACATAGTGGACGCAAGCAGCATGATCACAACACCCTGT
>NZ_JBNHFG010000075.1:0-388 GCF_059090025.1 Arthrobacter sp. Y3224198 | reverse complement strand
GCCGAGCGCACCCGGGCCCTGTTCCGCAACCAGCCGCCGGCCGGCGGCCCGAGGGACTATACGGCGCCGGAGGACGACGGCGAGGAGGGGGGCTTTGTGCCGCCGGAACCGCCGCCCCTTGGCACCGGGGAGCCGCTGGTGGTCCTTGCCTGGATCGGCGCAATCGGCGGCCCGTTGCTGTTGTTGGTGTTCGCCATGTTGTGGCGCAGCGCTCCGCTGGCGGTGGTGCTGGGCACCATTGCCGTTTTTGTGGGATCCGCCGCGTACCTTCTGTTCCGCCTGCCGCAGTACCGCGATGAGGGCGACGACGGCGCGGCCGTCTAGCTGCGGCCCTCCCCGCCGGTGCGGCGGGTCAGCGGCGTGCCGCGATCCGGGACAGGTCGGCCGC
>NZ_JBNHFG010000074.1:0-486 GCF_059090025.1 Arthrobacter sp. Y3224198 | reverse complement strand
CCTAGCCGATGTTGGCGACGGCGGACTTCGCCCGCGCACCCGCACCCGCAGCCGTCTCGTCATTCTGCGACAACGTCTGCTTCACCAGCGCAATAATGTTCCGCGTCTCATTAGCCGCATTCCGGAAACGGTTCTCCACCGCCTGGTACTCCTCCGAGACACCATCAGCCTGGAAATCCGACATCGCCGCGTTCACGGCCTTCTCACGCTCACCGATCAACGACTCCAATCGGGCAACAATCGACTGGATATCCCCCTGCACGGCAGAAGACGTATCAGTGTCATAGCTCAAACGATCCTGGGACATAACAATCCTTTCAACACCGGCACCCGCCGGAACAAACCACGGAAAAAGAAAAAGGAAGAAACGAAACCCGGCTCTACCCGCGCCTAGCGCGAGGAACCGAACCGCGCGGCGTCGAACGCCGCCGAACCCTGCTGCTGCGCCGCGTTATCCGCAGCCTCCTGGTCACCGGTCTGGAACGA
>NZ_JBNHFG010000073.1:0-527 GCF_059090025.1 Arthrobacter sp. Y3224198 | reverse complement strand
GTCGAAGGTGGGACCGGCGATTGGGACTAAGTCGTAACAAGGTAGCCGTACCGGAAGGTGCGGCTGGATCACCTCCTTTCTAAGGAGCACCTCAGGTGCACCGATCCCGCCACAGTGCGGGGGATGTGTCCTGCAGGAGATGCCCATATCGGAGACATATGTTCTCCGGTGGGTGCTCAAGGGTGGAATATCAATGGATAGGCGCCGGCTTGATGCCTGGTGCCCGTGAGTACGTTCCCTTAGGGGTTCGGGAAAGCGGGTCCGGGAGGAGAGGCTGGTTGACCGTTTGGCACACTGTTGGGTCCTGAGACAACAGGACCGCGCGGGGGTGGCTTCGGCTTCCTGTGTGTGGTTGTGGTTTGTTTCTGTTTGTTCCTGCGCAGGCCGGAAGCATCGTGCGGATCCCTTTGGGGGGTGTGCGGGTGTGGAGGGGTGTGACGGGGTTGTTGTTTGAGAACTACATAGTGGACGCGAGCATCTTAAAAATTATTAAGTGCAATTTCAGATAAACCTGGTGACCGGTTTTT
>NZ_JBNHFG010000072.1:0-863 GCF_059090025.1 Arthrobacter sp. Y3224198 | reverse complement strand
CCAAAACGGCACCTACTACGTCACCCCGGCCAACGGCACCCGCCCTGTGAGCGGCTCCATCCGGGCGGCCTGGTGGGCCGCCGGCGGACAGAACAGCCCGTACGGCTACCCCGTCTCGGACCAGGTCTGCGGCCTCAAGGACGGCGGCTGCCTGCAGGACTTCCAAAACGGCACAATCTACGCGACTCCCGGCAACGGAACCCGGGCCGTGAGCGGCTCCGTCCGGTCCGCTTGGTGGGCAACCGGCGGGCAGGACGGCGCCCTCGGCTACCCGGTCTCCGACCAGGTCTGCGGTTTGAAGGGGGGCGGCTGCCTGCAGGACTTCCAGGCCGGGACCTACTACGTCACACCGGCCAACGGCACCCGGGCCGTTGCCGGTTCCATCCGTTCGGCCTGGTGGGCCGCCGGCGGGCAGAACAGCCCGTACGGCTACCCGGCTTCCGATCAGGTCTGCGGCTTGAAGGACGGCGGCTGCCAGCAGGACTTCCAGAGCGGCAGTATCTATGTCACTCCCGCAAAGGCCACCCGGACCGTCACCGGTTCTATCCGCTCGGCCTGGTGGGCCGCAGGCGGCCACGGCGGCAGCTACGGCTACCCCCTCTCCGAACAGGTCTGCGGACTGAAGGACGGCGGCTGCCTGCAGGACTTCCAAAACGGCACCATCTACACAACCCCGTCCAACGGCACCCATGGCGTCGCCGGGTCCATCCGGGCGGCCTGGTGGGCCGCCGGCGGGCAGAACAGCCCCTTCGGCTACCCCGTCTCCGACCAGGTCTGCGGCCTCAAGGACGGCGGCTGCCTGCAGGACTTCCAAAACGGCACCTACTACGTCACCCCGGCCAACGGCACCCGCCCTGTGAGCG
>NZ_JBNHFG010000071.1:0-891 GCF_059090025.1 Arthrobacter sp. Y3224198 | reverse complement strand
GTACTGCATCCGGGAGGGTGTGGGAGAGTAGGTCACCGCCGGACAATATTTTGATGGTTGAGGGCCCCGCATGGTTGCGGGGCCCTCACCCGTTTAAACCGGGAAACCGGGTCCAAGCCGGCCGGCCCGAGATCCGCTGTGCAAGCCCGTACCGTTCCTGGTGCGGGCTTTTTGTGTTTATATTCATGCGGCCCACATGCCGGCGCCGGCGTCCGACCTGAAACGCAGGTGGATCAGCTCGCAGGGTGCGCCGGCTGTGTGGGTCAGGCTACGAAGATGCAGAACGGATGTCCCGCCGGATAGGCGTAGACGTATAGCGGTTCTTCGGAGTCTTCCGTGCGGTCAAAGAGGAGCTCCGCCCCCAACGCCAGCGCCCTGGCATGTTGGTCTGCGAGGGTCTTCCGGTCGGGGACAGTAAGGTCCAGGTGCATCTGCATGGGCACATCCGGCCGGGGCCACGTAGTCCGTGTCAGCTGATCCACGTGCTGGAAGGCCAGCTTTCGGTTGCCGTGCGCATCGGTCAGTACCAGCCAATCAACGCTGTCGCCCGCGCTGCCTGGCTCCGGTTCGTCTCCGGCCCGGTACCTGAGCCCGAGAAGCTGGCGGTAGAACTCCGCCAGGCCACGGACATCGGGAGTATCCAGAACCGTGTGGAGGAGTTGGGGGAAACCGGTCATAGGCGAACACTAACGCCCCGGACGGCTCCGCGCACTGGGGCGTTCCGTACGGTGCCGGCACCGGGTAGTAGAGCCAGCCATACGGGCAAAACCCCGCTGTGAAGCGGGCGGCTGGGGCCGAGTTGCAACCGGGGCGGAACCTGTGTAAAGTCTTCTAAGTCGCCGCGGCAGGGACGCTGAAATAAGCGCCCGAGCATGGCGGCCAAACCCCTTC
>NZ_JBNHFG010000070.1:0-1095 GCF_059090025.1 Arthrobacter sp. Y3224198 | reverse complement strand
ATTATTGCGCTGGTGAAGCAGACGTTGTCGCAGAATGACGAGACGGCTGCGGGTGCGGGTGCGCGGGCGAAGTCCGCCGTCGCCAACATCGGCTAGGCGCGGTCACTGCATCGCTGCGATAAGCGGCGCCGGCAACCTGCCGGCGCCGCTTAACCGGCCCTACCTGTCCTGGTCTGGGAGCCCCTTCGCGTCCTTCGGACAGCGACCAGGAACGCGCGCAGCAGCATCAACCTGGCGGCGAGGATTGTCCGCAGGGAGCGCCAGTGCTTGGGGGAGGTGTTGGCTTCATGCAGGCGGCGCCGCAGCGTGTCCTCCTCGAGGTGGCGCATCCGTCCGAGCAGATTGGCCACCATCGCTATCCACTGGTCGTGTGTTTCGGTGAGGAACACCGGAAACGGGAGGATCAGGGGAAGGACGCTGCGCCGCATGGCCATGGAGCAGCCGTAGTAGGGCCGGTAGCCTACCCACAGGGCGAACAGGTTGGCCCACCGCCGTCCGCTGTCCGCGGACCGCAGGCGGAGCGATTCAATGGCCCGGGGCCGCTGTCCGAAGAAACTGAAGTTGCTCGCTACCACGTCCGCATCCTGCAGCGCAGCCACCATTCGCTGCACCCGGCCCGGGACCCAGAGGTCGTCCTGGTCAGCCAGGAAGAGATACTCGCCCCGGCTGTGGCCCAGCGCTGCCTCGAAGGTCCTCACGTAGCCACGGTTGACGGGGGAGGGAATGAGCCGGATCCGGGAGTCCCCGACGCCGGCCACCAGCTCGCGGGTCTTATCGGTGGACGCATCGTCCACCACCACCAGCTCGTCGTCGGGACCAAGCTCGGACAGGATCGACTCGACCTGCTCACAGATGTGTTCGGCACCGTTGTAGGCCGCCATGCAGACGCTAACGCGGGTTGCTTCGGCGTTTATCGGGTCCGGATCCACCTTCGCCCCTCGACTGGATAAGGAAGCTGACCCGGTCAATTGAACCTGTCCGGTGTGGTTTGCGCTATGGGGGATGGGTAGTTCTGCCCATGTGTTTTCCTTGACCGGTTTTGTTTTGGTGGGTTTGATGGGGGTTACCGGCAACGGAAATGGATTTGCCTTTGTG
>NZ_JBNHFG010000069.1:0-1164 GCF_059090025.1 Arthrobacter sp. Y3224198 | reverse complement strand
TTACAGTTCCAGCGGGAACAACCCGTGCGGGTTGTTGTCCGGGAACCACATAGTGGACGCAAGCAGCATGATCACAACACCCTGTACATTGGGAAACCGTTTGAAGTCGTGTTTCCCCAGGTGTTGGTGTGGTGTAAGTTATCGGCCTATTAGTACCGGTCAGCTTCACGGGTCTTTAGTCCCCGCTTCCACATCCGGCCTATCAACCCAGTGGTCTGGCTGGGGGCCTCTCACACACAAGGTGTATGGAAATCTCATCTCGAAGCGGGCTTCCCGCTTAGATGCTTTCAGCGGTTATCCCATCCGAACGTAGCTAATCAGCGGTGCACTTGGCAGTACAACTGACACACCAGAGGTTCGTCCGTCCCGGTCCTCTCGTACTAAGGACAGCCCTTCTCAAATTTCCTGCGCGCGCAGCGGATAGGGACCGAACTGTCTCACGACGTTCTAAACCCAGCTCGCGTACCGCTTTAATGGGCGAACAGCCCAACCCTTGGGACCTACTCCAGCCCCAGGATGCGACGAGCCGACATCGAGGTGCCAAACCATGCCGTCGATATGGACTCTTGGGCAAGATCAGCCTGTTATCCCCGAGGTACCTTTTATCCGTTGAGCGACGGCCATTCCACAATGTACCGCCGGATCACTAGTCCCGACTTTCGTCCCTGCTCGAGATGTCTCTCTCACAGTCAAGCTCCCTTGTGCACTTACACTCGCCACCTGATTGCCAACCAGGCTGAGGGAACCTTTGGGCGCCTCCGTTACTCTTTAGGAGGCAACCGCCCCAGTTAAACTACCCATCAGGCACTGTCCCTGACCCGGATTACGGGCCGAAGTTAGATATCCAGTATGACCAGAGTGGTATTTCAACGATGACTCCACCCGAACTGGCGTCCGGGTCTCACAGTCTCCCACCTATCCTACACAAGCCACACCGAACACCAATACCAAACTATAGTAAAGGTCTCGGGGTCTTTCCGTCCTGCTGCGCGTAACGAGCATCTTTACTCGTACTGCAATTTCGCCGAGTTTATGGTTGAGACAGCGGGGAAGTCGTTACTCCATTCGTGCAGGTCGGAACTTACCCGACAAGGAATTTCGCTACCTTAGGATGGTTATAGTTACCACCGCCGTTTACTGGGGCTTAAATTCCCAGCTTCGCCC
>NZ_JBNHFG010000068.1:0-1725 GCF_059090025.1 Arthrobacter sp. Y3224198 | reverse complement strand
ACCTGAGGTGCTCCTTAGAAAGGAGGTGATCCAGCCGCACCTTCCGGTACGGCTACCTTGTTACGACTTAGTCCCAATCGCCGGTCCCACCTTCGACGGCTCCCTCCCACAAGGGGTTAGGCCACCGGCTTCGGGTGTTACCAACTTTCGTGACTTGACGGGCGGTGTGTACAAGGCCCGGGAACGTATTCACCGCAGCGTTGCTGATCTGCGATTACTAGCGACTCCAACTTCATGAGGTCGAGTTGCAGACCTCAATCCGAACTGAGACCGGCTTTTTGGGATTAGCTCCACCTCACAGTATCGCAACCCTTTGTACCGGCCATTGTAGCATGCGTGAAGCCCAAGACATAAGGGGCATGATGATTTGACGTCGTCCCCACCTTCCTCCGAGTTGACCCCGGCAGTCTCCTATGAGTCCCCGCCATAACGCGCTGGCAACATAGAACGAGGGTTGCGCTCGTTGCGGGACTTAACCCAACATCTCACGACACGAGCTGACGACAACCATGCACCACCTGTAAACCGGCCACAAGTGGGGGACCTGTTTCCAGGTCTTACCGGTTCATGTCAAGCCTTGGTAAGGTTCTTCGCGTTGCATCGAATTAATCCGCATGCTCCGCCGCTTGTGCGGGCCCCCGTCAATTCCTTTGAGTTTTAGCCTTGCGGCCGTACTCCCCAGGCGGGGCACTTAATGCGTTAGCTACGGCGCGGAAAACGTGGAATGTCCCCCACACCTAGTGCCCAACGTTTACGGCATGGACTACCAGGGTATCTAATCCTGTTCGCTCCCCATGCTTTCGCTCCTCAGCGTCAGTTACAGCCCAGAGACCTGCCTTCGCCATCGGTGTTCCTCCTGATATCTGCGCATTTCACCGCTACACCAGGAATTCCAGTCTCCCCTACTGCACTCTAGTCTGCCCGTACCCACTGCAGACCCGGGGTTGAGCCCCGGGCTTTCACAGCAGACGCGACAAACCGCCTACGAGCTCTTTACGCCCAATAATTCCGGATAACGCTTGCGCCCTACGTATTACCGCGGCTGCTGGCACGTAGTTAGCCGGCGCTTCTTCTGCAGGTACCGTCACTTTCGCTTCTTCCCTGCTGAAAGAGGTTTACAACCCGAAGGCATTCGTCCCTCACGCGGCGTCGCTGCATCAGGCTTCCGCCCATTGTGCAATATTCCCCACTGCTGCCTCCCGTAGGAGTCTGGGCCGTGTCTCAGTCCCAGTGTGGCCGGTCACCCTCTCAGGCCGGCTACCCGTCGTCGCCTTGGTGGGCCATTACCCCAACCAACAAGCTGATAGGCCGCGAGTCCATCCAAAACCGCATAAAGCTTTCCACCCCCATGGCATGCGCCAGGAGGTCGTATCCGGTATTAGACCCGGTTTCCCAGGCTTATCCCGAAGTCAAGGGCAGGTTACTCACGTGTTACTCACCCGTTCGCCACTAATCATTCTGTGCAAGCACAGAAGTCATCGTTCGACTTGCATGTGTTAAGCACGCCGCCAGCGTTCATCCTGAGCCAGGATCAAACTCTCCGTAAATGTTTTACAGACACAATGCCGGGACCAAGGAAAATTGGCCGCCAGGCACTGCACTAAATTCGAAACCGGCTAAAAAAACCATGACCAACCCACGGGGTGGGCGGCACGGTCGATTCAACCAATCAAAATAATTGGTATCAATAAACTTGGCACACTATTGAGTTCTCAAACAACAGAC
>NZ_JBNHFG010000067.1:0-1889 GCF_059090025.1 Arthrobacter sp. Y3224198 | reverse complement strand
GGCCGGGGCCGCCGGGGGTGGCGGCTTGTGTGCGGCGTCACCGCCGCGGCCGAGGCAGTGCCGGGGGAAACGGCCAGCGGAGAACAAACGGACGCCCCGGGATGTCCCGGGGCGTCCACTTTCTTCTCCCCCGCAGGGACGGAGGTATTACTTGGCGTTGTCGGCGGCCGTGGCTGCGTCGGCAATCATCGGTACCACGTTGTCCAAGGCGTAGGGAATGCTCAGGACGTTGATGGCGGACGTGGAGAACACGCGGGTCGGGTCGGCGTCGGCCACCAGGCTGCCGTTCTTGACCGCGGGGATCTGGCTCAGCAGCGGGTCGGCGGCGATGGTCTCGGCTACGTCCTCGCTGGCCACCCAGCTGATGAAGATGTCGGAGTCCAGCTGGTTGAGGTTCTCATCGGACCAGGGGATGTAGAACTCGTCGCCCTTGGTGTTCTCCGCCACCACGGGTGCCTGGGTCAGGCCCAGCGACTCCATGAACTTGGGGCGGTTGTCCAGGGCGGTGTAGACGGAGTTCTCCGCACCCGGGGCGAGGTTGCCGTAGATGAAGGTCTTGCCTTCAAGCTGCGGGTACTCGGCGGCCTTGTCGGTAATGGCCTTTTCGGTGTCCGCCACCAGCTGGTCGGCCTTGTCGCTCAGGCCCAGGGCCTTGCCGGTCAGGGTGGCGGTGTCCTGCCACGAAGTGCCCCAGGGTGCGTCGGGGTAGGCCACCACGGGGGCGATCTTGCTCAGCTTGTCGTAGTCCTCCTGGGACAGGCCGGAGTAGGCAGCCAGGATGACGTCCGGGTTCGTGGCGGCGACGTCGTCGAAGGCGATGCCGTCGGCTTCGGAGTACTGCGCCGGTGCCTTGTCGGAACCAATGGATGCATCCAGGTCTTCCAGCGCATCGTCGATCCAGGGCGTGGTGCCCTGGTCATTGCCGCCGAACTCGATGGTGGGCATTCCCACGGGCACGACGCCGAGGGCCAGCGCTGTTTCGGCGTTGGCCCACGCGACGGTGGCCACGCGTTCGGGCGCTTCCTCAATGACCGTCTCACCGAACGCATGCTCGATGGTGACGGGGAACTGGTCGGCGGCGGCGGCACTGCCGGTGGATTCACCTTCCCCGGTGGCACCGGTGGAGCAGGCGGAAAGGGAGAGAACGACGACGGCGGCCGCAGCTGCGGCGCGGCGCATCCGGGACAGGGCCATAGTGGGCTCCTTGGATCACGTAAAACGGACGGAATGGATCCCGCGGAAGCGGATCTAAAAGTAAGGTTAGCCTAGGTTTGCCCCAATTACGCAACGCTAATCTTGCGTAATCCACCGCCCAGTCCGTAAGGCGTGTCAGCCCTTCCCCCGGGCCAGCCGGCGAAGGTCCGCCTCCGGGTCCTGGAGCAGGGCAGGATCAACCCGGCGGCCGGTTTCGATCAGCTTCCGGGCGGCCCGCACGGCGGTTCCCCCGTCCACGGCGGCCACGCCCGCCAGCACGCCTTCCCCGTCCAGCCGGAAGACCATGAACCCGGGGCCGGGGTCTCCGCGAAGCACCGTCTGTCCGGGGCCGGCAAGGCTTCCCGCCACCTCCACATGCATGCCGTACCGGTCCGACCAGAACCAATCCGGCGCGGCTGCCGCCGGCTCGACGCCGAGGATGCCTGCTGCCGCCGCCTCGCCCGTCCGCCGGGCGGCGTCCCAGTGCTCGAAGCGGCGGCCGGGACTGCCGTCTGGGTTTCGGCGGCGGGAGGAGTCTCCGGCGGCAAAAACCCCGGGCTGCGAGGTGCGTCCGCACCCATCCACCAGCACCCCGTCCTGGAGAATGTGGTGGGCCGGGAACGGCTGCGCCTGGGGTTGTCGCAGGCGCAGCTTGCTGAGCGGCTGGGCGTTTCTCGGCAGACTGTGATCAGTAT
>NZ_JBNHFG010000066.1:0-1907 GCF_059090025.1 Arthrobacter sp. Y3224198 | reverse complement strand
GCGGGTCACTCGGCTCCACCGGATCAGTCGGCGGGTCACTCGGCTCCACCGGATCAGTCGGCGGGTCACTCGGCTCCACCGGATCAGTCGGCGGGTCGGACGGCACTGTCGGGTCCGCCGGGACGTCCCACGGGGCCTCGCGGTCAGGGCAATCCATCCACAGGTCGTTCAGGCTGAGGTTGTAGTAGTCGGTCAGCTCTGCGCCCGCCGGAAATTCCGGAGGATAAATTGTCTGGGGCCAGGTAAATGAGTCTTCGTATTGAATCATGTACTCGGCAGCCGCCCAGTTCTTCCATTCCTCCCCACAGATGCCAGGCGGGAGAAGGTCTGCAAGCCCCGACATGAACTGGGATCCGGGTTGTGAGGCCAATAGGGTCTGGGGACCTGAGTTATTCCAGGCAGCAGGAAGATCCGGATCCACTTTTCGATAGAAGTAAAAAGCGGTTTCAGCAGTCTGACTCTCATCAACGTCTACCGTGACCAGCTCACCGGCCCCATCTGCGGAGTCGGCCATAGCCGGGCCACCGGCCGCGACCGCCCACCCGGCCATAAGGGCAATTCCCGTCAGCAGCGACGTTTTGGTTCCCCTGCGGTTCCGGCGGGTTCCAGCGGTCCTGGCTTTGCCACCCGTTTCAGGTGTTTTGCGTGTGTTGTTTTCGAGGTTCTGCATGGTCCTTCTCACTCATCGGATGACGCCAGCAGGCGTCATTGTTGGTGAGTGAAAACAGGTTGGCCACAGTAATTACGCACGTAATCGTTTAACAGGTAAATCGATCATTTGCATCACTTGACCACAGACAGACGCGGCCCGGTTCGTTTCGGAGGAAACGAACCGGGCCGCACCGGGATGCTGCATTTGAACCGGTTCCGGGTCAGGCCCCGGGAACGAACTCCCCGTAGCCGGCATCCCGGAGTCCCTGCCGCAGCTTCTGGGCGTTGGCCTCCATCCGCTCCGGATCCGGGTTGGACTCGGCCCGGCTGAAGTCGAAGTCGTCCATCGAGTTGGCCGGCCAGACGTGCAGGTGCAGGTGGTCCACCTCGAACCCGGCAACGGTCAGGCCGGCCCGCTCCGAACCGAACACCTCCACCTGCGCAGCGCCTATGGCCCGGGCTACGGTGATGAGCTTCTGCATCAGCTCCGCCGGTGCGTCCGTCCACTTATTGATCTCCTGCCGCGGAACCACCAATACGTGGCCGTCGCTGAGCGGGCCGATGCTCAGGAACGCCACCACCTCGTCGTCCTTCCAGACGAAACGGCCGGGAATCTCACCGTTGATGATTCGCGTGAACAGGGTGGGCATGGGTTCTCCTTCATGGTGCTCCGTGCGGTCGACGGCGGGCAGGGAAGCCCGGAACGGCGGCGGGACGGGTCGGCCGGTAAACATAATTCGACGCTACCCCTTTTCCAGCGGCTCTTCAGCACCGCCGGGTTCGGAACCGGTAGCCACCGGCGCGCCGGGAGTGTTGGACCACTGCGACCAGGACCCCGGATACAGGGCCGCCGGAATGCCGGCCTGCGCCAGTGCCGCTACCTCGTGGGAGGCGAAGATCCCTGAACCGCAGTAGGCTGCCACCGGTCGACCGGGGCGGACGCCGATGGACTCAAAGGCTTCCCGCAGTTCCTCCTGGGTCCGGAAGGAGCCGTCCGCGGCGAGATTGTCGGTGGAGGGACGGTTCACGGCCCCGGGGATATGCCCGGCCAGCGGGTCCACCGGCTCCGTGTCGCCGCGGTAGCGCTCCGGTGCACGGGCATCGATCAGCACGCCGTCTGCGGCCACCGTTTCAACGTCCTGCATCCCGGCAACCGGCATGTGTCCCCAGGACAACTCAGCCGCTCCGGGCGCCGGGGTGACCGGGCCGCCCTCCAACGGCAGTCCGGCGGCGCGCCAGGCGGCCAGTCCGCCGTC
>NZ_JBNHFG010000065.1:0-2245 GCF_059090025.1 Arthrobacter sp. Y3224198 | reverse complement strand
AAGGGCTAACCGGTCCTCTTAACCTTCCAGCACCGGGCAGGAGTCAGTCCGTATACATCGTCTTGCGACTTCGCACGGACCTGTGTTTTTAGTAAACAGTCGCTTCCCCCTGGTCTCTGCGGCCCCGATCCCCTCCGGACAGCAAGTGTCCATCAAGGTTGGGGCCCCCCTTCTCCCGAAGTTACGGGGGCATTTTGCCGAGTTCCTTAACCATAATTCTCTCGATCGCCTTAGTATTCTCTACCTGATCACCTGTGTCGGTTTGGGGTACGGGCGGCTAAAACCTCGCGCCGATGCTTTTCTAGGCAGCATAGGATCACCGGATCCCCCCATACGGGGGTCCCGTCGGATCTCAGGATCGTCATCAAAGACACCGTGACGGATTTACCTATCACGGACCCTACATCCTTAGACCAGGTCAACCATCGCCTGGCCCGGCTACCTTCCTGCGTCACACCTGTTAATACGCTTACCTCCCAGGATCAGGTCCCGTGCTCGGCCAAAACCCTCACACCACAAGGATGCTCGGGCAGGCTCCGGACGGTTAGTGTCCCCTGCTTGGTATGGGCGGTTTTTCGCCGGTACGGGAATATCAACCCGTTGTCCATCGACTACGCCTGTCGGCCTCGCCTTAGGTCCCGACTTACCCAGGGCAGATTAGCTTGACCCTGGAACCCTTGATCATTCGGCGGACGGGTTTCTCACCCGTCTTTCGCTACTCATGCCTGCATTCTCACTCGTGTAGGCTCCACAACTGGTTTACACCGCTGCTTCACTGCCCACACGACGCTCCCCTACCCATCCAGACGACTGAACCACGAAGGCTTATCTAATATCTGAATGCCACAACTTCGGCGGTGTACTTGAGCCCCGCTACATTGTCGGCGCGGAATCACTTGACCAGTGAGCTATTACGCACTCTTTCAAGGGTGGCTGCTTCTAAGCCAACCTCCTGGTTGTCTGGGCAACTCCACATCCTTTCCCACTTAGCACACGCTTAGGGGCCTTAGTTGGTGGTCTGGGCTGTTTCCCTCTCGACTATGAAGCTTATCCCCCACAGTCTCACTGCTGCGCTCTGACTTACCGGCATTCGGAGTTTGGCTGACGTCAGTAACCTTGTAGGGCCCATTAGCCATCCAGTAGCTCTACCTCCGGTAAGAAACACGCAACGCTGCACCTAAATGCATTTCGGGGAGAACCAGCTATCACGGAGTTTGATTGGCCTTTCACCCCTACCCACAGCTCATCCCCTCCATTTTCAACTGAAGTGGGTTCGGTCCTCCACGACGTCTTACCGTCGCTTCAACCTGGCCATGGGTAGATCACTCCGCTTCGGGTCTAGATCACGCCACTGCAACGCCCTGTTCAGACTCGCTTTCGCTACGGCTTCCCCACACGGGTTAACCTCGCGACGTAACACTAACTCGCAGGCTCATTCTTCAAAAGGCACGCTGTCACAGCAATCAGAGCTGCTCCAACGGTTTGTAGGCACACGGTTTCAGGTACTATTTCACTCCCCTCCCGGGGTACTTTTCACCTTTCCCTCACGGTACTTGTCCGCTATCGGTCATCAGGGAGTATTTAGGCTTACCAGGTGGTCCTGGCAGATTCGCACGGGATTTCTCGGGCCCCGTGCTACTTGGGATCCTCTCCAAGCGGCAGCATACATTCCGGTTACGGGGCTAACACCCTCTACGGCCTGGCTTTCAAACCAGTTCACCTATGCACCTGCACTCACTTCACCGATCCGGCAGAATCGGTACGGAAAGTCCCGCAACCCCAGTGATGCAACGCCCGCCGGCTATCACACACCACTGGTTTAGCCTCTTCCGCGTTCGCTCGCCACTACTAACGGAATCACTGTTGTTTTCTCTTCCTGTGGGTACTGAGATGTTTCACTTCCCCACGTTCCCTCCACGCACCCTATGTGTTCAGATGCGGGTCACCCGGTCACTCGCGCGCCGGGCGGGGTTTCCCCATTCGGACATCCTGGGATCAAAGTTCGGTTATCAACTCCCCCAGGCTTATCGCAGATTCCTACGTCCTTCTTCGGCTCCTGATGCCAAGGCATCCACCGTGTGCCCTTAAAAACTTGACCACAAAGATCAATAATTAATTATCGCTATCGAGAAAACCATGGAGGCCGGTAAAAACCGGTCACCAGGTTTATCTGAAATTGCACTTAATAATTTTTAAGATGCTCGCGTCCACTATGTAGTTCTCAAACAACAACCCCGTCACACCC
>NZ_JBNHFG010000064.1:0-2272 GCF_059090025.1 Arthrobacter sp. Y3224198 | reverse complement strand
AGCATCCATCACGGTCTTATCCGCCGGCCACCCGAAGGGCGCGCAACGGTTCAACCGAAGATTTTTGTTGGGGTTGGCCGCCATGCTTCGGGCGCTTATTTCAGCGTCCCGGCCTCGGCGACTAGAAAGACTTTACACAGATTAAGCGGGACCCGCAAATCACCTCCAGGCAGCCGGAGCCGGCACCCCCGGTAAGGGAGGATGCCGGCTCCGGAAGTCCCGCAAATATCGCGGTCAGCTGCGCTGCCGTCGGTAGGTACCCAGCAGCAACAGGGATCCGGCCAGTACTGATCCGCCTCCGGCCGCTATCAGCGGGAATGCCCCGGTAGCACCCGTGCGCGGCAGGCGTTCGGTGACGGGGGCGGGAGCATACTCATTGACGAGCTCCGCCGACTGCGTCTGACCTGGCAGGATGGTTACCTCCGCAGTACCGGAGGCTGCCACTGTGACGTCTTCGTTTGCCCCTGTGGTCGGTTCCGAAACCCGGCACAGCACACCGGCGGGGATGCCCTGGTACACCTGTGTGTACACTCCTGCCGGGGTGCCTGCCGGCAGAACGAACACTTCGTCCAACAACCCGTCGCCGCACTGGATATGGAGCACAATGTCATCCTGCAGGCCGGCCCCCGAGCCGCTGATGGTTTTCGCGACGGTGACGCTGCCCGGGTTGTATTCCACTGTATTGGTGACGGTGAGGATGTTCGTTCCCTCCGTAATAGTCACCGGATCGGCAATAGCCGGCGTCACGGTGACCTCTGTTGTTGAGCCGGTTACCGGTTCGCTCACAGTACATACGGTGCCCACCGGCAGATCAGTAATAGTCTCGGACAGCGTGGCGGCGGTGCCTGCAGGGATTTCGAAGACGAACACCCCAACAGCGCCACAGTCTACGTTCAGGGTGATGGCACCCTGCAGGCCTGCACCTTCACCCGCAAAGGTCTTGTTGACCACAAGATCCCCGGCAACGAAGAACTGCGCCGTTGCCTCTGCGCTGGACTCGATTTCCGCATCAGCCGCGAGAATGAGCTTCTGTGCCGCCGTGACACTCGGATTGTTACCCGCGTAGAGGTAGACGTTGCCCGTCTCCACCGGAACGACAGCCCTGGCCGTGATGGTGGCTGGGTCAGTGGTTTGCGCAGTGCTGCGTACCCACACTTGGCTGCCCGAAGGGATCGGGTTGACCAACGGCACCGTGCCGGCAGCATCTGAATAGAGCGTGAACCCTGCGGGAGCTGTGACAGTGAGTGCAGCGCCCCCTCCCGCCGTAACGGTAAACGGCCCGGTGACGCCGTCCACCGGCCCGGCTGCCACCGGAGGAGTGATGGTCACGTCCGGAGCCGGCGGTTCTGTCAACGGGCCGGCGGCCAGTACGGCATCAACAATTCCCTGGACCAGCGGACGCAGCGGATCCGTATCCTGCAGCACAAAACCGTCGCTGAAGAACCAGATGGCTGCCTGCACCGCCGCTGCACGTTGGGCATCAGAGGTTGCTTCAGCTGGCAAACCCGGCTGGTCCGGGTAATAGCTGTTGAGGATACGGTTCACATAGCCGACATTGGGTACGTTCGCTTCACCCCACGTTCCACTCTCATACCCAAGACCCGAATAGGTGCTGGTTCGGATGTCAATGCAGTACATCTCCTGCACGTTGCCGGCAGCATCCGCGGTGAGGATGGTTCCGGCAAAGCCCGGGTTGTTGGTTTCATAGCCCGCCGGTACGTCACCCGGATAGCCCGCGGTTGGATCGAATGTTTGACCGATGGGCGGCAATCCCCCCGTCGCGCTGGTACCGACACCCGTTCCAGTCATCGTGATTTCAACTTCAGCAGTGGGTACTGCCTCGCCCGGCTGGGGCCCCGAGAACACTGCTTGGGCCGGGACAACCGTTCCCAGCATCAAAACGGCCAGTGCGCCTAGAACGCTCAGCGGATAGCCGAGGTGCCGCCGCATCCTCCTTCGCACAGCCGTAGACGGCGTGAGTGCTTTTCTTCGACTCATAGGTCCTGGATCCTCTCTCCAGCTAACAAGAGGGGCGCCATGGAAATCACTTTTGCCCCGGGCTGGCGAGGCTATAGCTGTCAAAGACGAGACGTAAGGGTAAAAGCCAAGAAATACCTCCGGAGCAAACACATCCGGCAAAACGCATCGGGACTGTGGCCTGACAGCTCGCGGTCGCGATGGACGCCTGCGGGTTAAACAGGTGAGGGCCCCGCAACCATGCGGGGCCCTCAACCATCAAAAAATTGTCCGGCGGTGACCTACTCTCCCACAC
>NZ_JBNHFG010000063.1:0-3496 GCF_059090025.1 Arthrobacter sp. Y3224198 | reverse complement strand
GCTCCTGGTCGGTGCCGCGGAACTGGTCTTCGCCCCGCTGCTGGCCGCACCGTCGCCCGACCCCGCCACTGCGGCCGCCGGGCTTCCGGACGTGGAAGCCAGCTGACCCGCCTCGATTCCCGCCTAGCCGAACCGCTCCGCCCGGAACGCTGCCAGCATCGGATGCCGGCGTCCGGTGAGGATTTCCCCGGCCAGCAGCTCGCCGGCAATCAGGCCCAGGGTCGCACCCGAGTGGGTGAACGCCACAAAACACCCCGGCACTGCGGCCAGTTCGCCCAGCACCGGCTCACCGTCGCCGGGAACCGGCTTACGGCCCGCCAGGTGCTCCGCCGGACGCAGCGACGGCTGCCCGGCCAGCACCTTGGACGCTTCCCCCAGCAGTTCCTGGATGACGGCCGGGTCAATGGCATAGCTGCCGTCCGGGGCACGGGTGATCTGCTCCAGATACCAGCTGGAATCCATCGCCAGCCGGTTGCCGGGGTGCGGCCGCACCGAGACGCGGGGCGTATTCAGCACCGCGGACAGCCGGACGTCCACGGGCTCGGTGATGACCAGCATGGCCAGGTCCGAGGCATCGGGCAGGGTCACACCCAGGGGCCGGAGCACCGCCGGAGTCTCCGCGCCGGCGGCCACCAGCACCGTGTCCGCCGCCACCGTCCGCCCGTCCGGCAGCTTCAGTCCGGCGGCCCGTCCGTCCGCCGTCACGACGTCGGCCTTGCCGGCGTCCTCGATCAGTTCCCCTCCGCGGGCGGTGAACTCCTGCAGCAGGTGGTGCACCAGATGCGGCAGGCTGACCCAGCCCTCGCCCGGGTTGTGCACCAAGGACCCGGTCACCGCCGCCGGCTCCACGGCGGGGGCGATGCCGGGCATCGTGTCCGCCACGGCGCGAGGCGGGAGCAGCTGCGAATCGTAGCCGCGCGCCGCCTCGGCATGGTGCCGCTCGCGCACGGAATCGCCATTGCCTGCCGGAGCCCAGTACAGCCCGCCACCGAAACCGAGCCAGTCCACGCCGGGATTCTGTGCCGCCAGCGTCCGATAGCGGTCAATGCCGGCCATCCGCAGCCGGTGGTAGGCCTCGGACCTGGCGCCGGCGGAGTTCAGCCACGCCAGGGACCTGCCGGAGGCACCGCTGGCAATCCCGGCCTCGGTCACCAGCACCACGGAGGCTCCGGCCCGGAGCAGGTGCACCGCCGTCGACACCCCGAGTATGCCGCCGCCCAGCACGGCAACGCGGCGGACACCGTTCGACTCCGGCATACCCTTTCCCCTCCCTGGTTTCCCGCCCTCCGGATTCCACACTGGGCGGCCTTATTCTCTAATTACCTTCCCTGTCAGCGTGCAGCAGATCAAACGAAAGACGGCATTGTGCCCGAATCCTCCCCTCCCCCTTCCCATCCGCAGCCGCCCGTGCCGGTCATTGCCGACGTCGACACGGGCGTTGACGATGCCCTCGCCCTGACCTTCCTGGCCCGCAGCCCGCGGATCGACCTTCGCGCCGTCACCTGCGTCGCCGGGAACACCGACGTCGACCAGGTCCTGCGCAACACCCTGGACGTGCTCGCGCTGGCCGGGCGGCCGGATATTCCGGTGGCCCGGGGCGCCGAGCGGCCACTGATCAACGAACCCCGCAACGCACACGCCTTCCACGGGAGCAACGGGCTGGGCGGGCTCTCCCTACCGCCCAGCCCCGCGGTTCCGTCGCCGCTGGCCGCCGTCGAGCTGCTGCACCGCACCATCGAGGACTCGCCGGAACCGGTGACACTGCTGGGAATCGGGCCGCTGACCAACATTGGCGTGTTCCTGCGGGCGTATCCGCGGACGGCCCGGAAGCTGGCACGGATTGTGTTTATGGGCGGATCCGCCGGCATCGGCAACGCCACCTCGCACGCCGAATTCAATGCCTGGCAGGACCCGGAGGCGCTGGCCATGGTTCTGGACTCCGGGATTCCCGTGACCATGTACGGGCTGGACGTTTTTATGCTCGCCACCCTGGATGAAGCGCAGTACCTGCCGCTGGAAGCCTCCCCGGAACCGGGGGCACGGCTGGTGGGAACCCTGCTCGCCTCCGGGGCACGGGCGCGGTCCGCGGAAGGAACGTCCGACGCCGGCCTGCCGCCGGTGACCATGGGCGACGCCGGGGCGGCCTGCCTGATCGCGGCGCCCAAAACGGTGGCGCTGCAGGAGTATCCGGTCCGGGTGGAACTGGCCGGACACAGCCGGGGACAGACCCTGGTGGACCGCCGGGTGCTTGCCGGCGAGGACGCCGTGCATGGCCTGCTCGCCCCGGCGCCGGTGATCTCCGTGGCCACCGCGCTGGACCATCACGCCATCACGGAGACGTTTTTGGCGGCGGTGCGGTTGCCGCAGCCCGATCCAGCCAAACCGCTTGACGAAACCCGTTGACACCCTTGGCTAATGGCATTAGCTTTATGGCTATGACTATTAGCCACTTGGAAGTGAACGGCCGGCGCATCGCCGCCGAGCTGCGCGGCACCGGCCCGCTGGTGATCTGCTCACCGGGCATGGGAGATTCCCGCGACGCGTATTATCCGCTGGCCGACGGGCTGGTGGACCATGGCTTCCGGGTCGCGCTGCTGGACCTGCGCGGCCACGGCGACAGCGACACCGGTTTCCCGGCGTACGGTGACGAGGCCACGGCCGAGGACCTGCTGGCTGCCATCGAGGCCTTCGGCGACGGGCCGGTATATCTGGCCGGGGCGTCCATGAGCGCCGCCTCGGCGGTGATCGCCGCCGGACGCCGGCCCGACGCCGTACGCGGGCTGCTCCTGTTCGGCCCGTTTGTCCGCAACGGCAGCGGCGGCCGGGCGGCAGCGCTGGCCCTGCGCCTGATGCTGCTGCGGCCGTGGGGGCCGGCCGTCTGGCGGCTTTACGCCACCTCACTGTGGAAGGGCCTGGGCCCGGCCGCCGCGCGTGCCCGCGCCAAGGAGTCCGTCCGCCTGCTGTCCCGCAAGGGCCGCTGGGCGGCCTTCGCCGCCACGGCGGCCGGCGCCGACCATTCAGTGGTGGCGCCCTGGCTTCCCCGGGTGACGGCCCCGTCGCTGGTGGTCATGGGCGAAGCGGACCCGGATTGGAAGGATCCGCGTGCCGAGGCGGAGTGGATTGCCGGGCAGCTGGGCAGTGAGGTCCTGATGGTTCCCGGCGCCGGACATGCCCCCATGCTGGAAGCACCCGACGTCGTCACGCCCCGCGTCCTCGCGTTCCTGCAGGAGGTGCCCGATGCCGCGCGCCGGTCTTGATACCGTCGCCGTGGTGCGGCGCGCACGGGAACTGGTGGACACGGACGGAGCGCAGGCCCTGACGCTGGCCCGCCTGGCGTCCGAGCTCGGGGTTGCCACCCCCAGCCTCTACAAACACATTGGCGGGTTGGAAGACCTGCTGAACCGGGTGGCGGCCGAGGTGACCCGGGAGATGGCCGAGTCCTTGGGCCGGGCGTCCCGGGGCAGGTCCGGGCGGGACGGCCTGGCGGCCGTGGCCC
>NZ_JBNHFG010000062.1:0-3518 GCF_059090025.1 Arthrobacter sp. Y3224198 | reverse complement strand
GGCAGCCCCCGCAACGCCCCTGCCGGCCACGTCCACGGCTTCCCGACCCGCGACGGGATGCCCCCTTCCGAACTGCTGGACCTGGCCCGCGCCGAGGTGCGCGGCTACGGCGTCGAACTGGTGGAGGGGACCGTGGCGGAAGTATCCCCGGCCGGACAGGTGCGCACGACGGACGGGCGCGAGTTCCACGGGCGGCAGCTGATCCTGGCCACCGGGCTGCGGGACGTGCTGCCGGACATCCCCGGTCTGGCGGAGCGCTGGGGCCGGGACGTGCTGCAGTGCCCCTACTGCCACGGCTACGAAACCTCGGGCAAGGTGCTGGCCGTCCTGGGCACGGCACAGACCTCGATCCAGCAGGCGCAGCTGGTCCGCACGTTCTCCGACGATGTCACGCTGGTGCTGCACTCCGGTGTTGAGCTCAGTGAAGAGGACGCGCGCGGCCTGGCCGCCATGGGCATCCGGGTGGTCGACGGCGAGGTGGCCCGACTGGGCGTGGAGGACGGGGAACTTGCGTCCCTGGAGCTTACCGACGGGCAAACCGTGCCGTGCCAGGCCTTGTTCCTGGAGCCTGAGGCTGAACTGGACGCCGGCCTGACCGCGCATTTGGAGCTGGATTCGGACGGCTGCATCGCCACCGACGAGCTGGGCCGCACCGGCAGCGAGCGGATCTGGGCCGTGGGCAACGCCACCGATCCTTCGGCGCAGGTGGTGGCCGCCGCCGGTGATGCCTACCGCCTGGCCGTGGTGGTCAACGCCAAACTGCTCGAGGAAGACCTGGGCCTGGCCGTAGACGCCGCTGGGGAAGGCTCCGGGGACGGCTCAGCAGGCCCGGTCGAAGACGCAGCTGTCCGGGAAGCGGTCTAAAGCGGTCGCACCTGAAACAGAGCGGTGCCTCCGTCCGCCGGTGAAGCGGATACCGCCTAACCGTCGCGGGGCAGCGCCCTAGGCGCGTACCCGGTTGCGCGGGGCCAGCAGCGGGGAGCCGGCTACGCCGTCGCCCGCGCTCATGCCGTCCAGCACATACTGCATGGCTTCAATCGAGGTGCGCCGCGGCTGCCATCCCAGCACCTCCCGTGCCCGGGTGGTGTCCATGACCGGTGCCCCTGCCGCCATGTCGATCCAGCCCGGATCGGTGGCCTGCAGGTGGGCGGCCCAGGTCAGCCCCACGACGGCGCGTACCAGCTTCACCGGCACGTTCAGGATCCGCTTGGCGCCCAGCAGTCCGGCGAGCAGCTCGGGGGTGATGACGGGGTCGGCGGCAATGTTGAAGGCGCCCTCCGCCCGCTGGTCCACTACGCGCCAGTAGGCGTCGGCAATGTCGTCCGCGTGCACGGCCTGGAAGACAAAGGAACTGGGCAGCGGGATGAGTGGCAGCGACAGCTTGTTCAGGAAGAACTTCGGGATCAGCGGGCCAATGAAATAGTGGCCGATTTCGCTGCCGGCATCGGAGGAGAAGATCAGCCCGGGCCGCAGCCGGGCCACCGGGATTTCCGGGTATTCCAGCTCAAACCGGTCCAGCAGCGCCTCCTGCTCACCCTTGTGCCGGCTGTAGTGCGAGCTGGAGACGCCGCGGGCGGGCCAGGATTCGTCCGTGAGCCGGTCCTTGGGGGCGGGACTGTACGCACCCACCGAAGAGGCGCAGACAAACTGGCGCACGCCTGCGGCGGCTGCGGCGGCGAGGGCGTTTTCGGTGCCCCCGACATTCACCCGGTGCAGTTCCGCTTCATTACGGTTGGGCTGGATCAGCCATGCCAGGTGTATTACGGCGTCGGCCCCGCGCAGCACCTCGGTCAGCTGCCCCACGTTCGCCTTGTCGCCGACGTCGATGCTGTGCCACTCGACGTCGGTGTACGGGTAGTGGGCGGTGTCCGGAATCCGGCGGGCAATGCCCACCACCTCCAGATCCCCGCGCTCGTGGCGGGCGTCCGCCAGCCGGCGCAGGACAGCCGTTCCCACGTTTCCGGTTGCCCCGATTACGGCTACTCGCATGGTCCAGATCCTTCCGTTGCACTGCTGACGGCATTGCAACCGACTCTACCGCCGCGCAGGATTTCCGGCAGCCGTGGTCGGATCCGGAAGCCCCCAAGGGGCAGGACGGACGCGTTAGTCTGAGGGCATGACTTCGCACAGCACCAAAGGCTCGTACGTGACCGGCGGAACTGAGTACACCCGGGACACGAACTACATTGAAACCCGGATCACCCGCGACGGACGGGACGGCTACCCGGTGGAGGCGGGCCGGTACCGGCTGATTGCCGCCCGGGCCTGCCCCTGGGCCAACCGGACCATCATTGTCCGCCGGCTGCTGGGACTGGAAGACGCCATCTCCCTGGGCCTGCCCGGCCCCACCCACGATGCCCGCAGCTGGACCTTCGACCTCGATCCGGACGGCAGGGACCCGGTCCTGGGCATCGAACGGCTGCAGGAGGCCTTCTTCCGCCGTGTGCCCGGCTACACCCGCGGCATCACCGTGCCCGCCGTCGTCGACGTGCCCACCGGCGCGGTGGTGACCAACAACTTCCCGCAGATCACCCTGGACTTCTCCACCGAGTGGAAGGACTTCCACCGCGAGGGCGCCCCGGATCTGCTCCCGGCCGAGCATATGGAAGAGATCGAGGCCGTCAACAAGCGGGTGTTCACCGAGGTGAACAACGGTGTGTACCGCTGCGGATTTGCCGGCTCGCAGGAGGCGTACGACGCCGCCTATGACCGGCTGTGGGCAGCCATGGACTGGCTGGAGGAGAGGCTGTCCAAGCAGCGCTACCTGGTGGGTGACACCATCACCGAGGCTGACGTCCGGCTGTTCACCACGCTGGTGCGCTTCGACCCGGTCTACCACGGCCACTTCAAGTGCAACCGCAACAAGCTCACTGAGATGCCGGCACTGTGGGGCTACGCCCGGGACCTGTTCCAGACCCCCGGCTTCGGCGACACCGTGGACTTTGAGCAGATCAAGGCGCACTACTACGTGGTCCATGAGGACATCAATCCCACCGGAATCATCCCCAAGGGCCCGGATCTGTCCAACTGGCTTTCGGAGCACGGGCGCGAGCAGCTGGGCGGGCGTCCGTTCGGCAACGGCACCCCGCCGGGCCCGGTCCGCGAATCCGAGCGGGTGGCTGCCGGCCACGGGGCCGCGCAGGACGGGTAGAACCCGTCCCGGGCCGGTACGCCATGGGCCCGGGACGGCACGGCATGCCCCCGGGGACAGCCGCGGTTGCGCTGTCCCCGGCGGCTCTTCCGCGGCGGTGAAAATCCAACCGGAACTGCGCGACCTAATACGCAACACAAACGTTTCTTAAAGCACTTGAGCATAGGCTAGCCTTACTTAAGCAATCGCTGCTGCTGCCCAAGGGAGGTGCGTTCGTGAGAGTAGCCGCGCGCCCGTCGGGCGCCGCTTCCCGCACTCCTTCCGGGCACCCCGGGACCGCCGCGGACACCGCAGTTCCGGCCGCCCCTGAAACCGCTGCCGGCGCCACCGCTTCCGAAAAGGCCGCTTCCGGCACCGCCAACGGCGG
>NZ_JBNHFG010000061.1:0-4321 GCF_059090025.1 Arthrobacter sp. Y3224198 | reverse complement strand
AACGCCCGGTCCCATTCCGAACCCGGAAGCTAAGACCCACAGCGCCGATGGTACTGCATCCGGGAGGGTGTGGGAGAGTAGGTCACCGCCGGACAATATTTTGATGGTTGAGGGCCCCGCATGGTTGCGGGGCCCTCACCCGTTTAACCCGCCAAAATTAACCCCTCGAACAGCGCAGGGCCCCGTAGTGGCGCGGGGCCCTGCACTGTTTAAACAGCCAGGACACCGTGCAACCCGCAGGGATCTGTTACCCGGCGATCCCGTCCAGTTCGGCAATGTCTTCTTCGCTCAGCTGCGCGCCGGCGCCGGCAACGTTCTCCCGCAGGTGAGCAGCCGAGGACGTACCGGCAATAAGCAGGATGTTCCCGGAGCGCTGCAGCAGCCACGCCAGCGCGACCGAGAGGGGTGACGCGCCGTGCCGGCCGGCCACGCGGCTGAGGGCCTGGGACTGCAACGGCGTAAAACCGCCCAGCGGGAAGAACGGGACATACGCGATGCCCTCGGCGGCCATCCGGTCAATCAGCCCGTCATCTTGGCGGTGGGCGAGGTTGTACATGTTCTGCACACAGACAATCTCCGTGAGGCCCTGCGCCTCGGCGACCTGGTCCTCGGTGACATTGCTGACGCCGATGGACCGGATCAGGCCTTCCTGCTGGAGCTCAACAAGGGGGTGAAGCGCCTCGGCCAGTGAGCCGGGCCGTGGTGCGGCGGCGTCGCCCATCCTCAGGTTGACCAGGTCGAGGCGTTCCACGCCGAGCGTCCGCAGGTTCTCCTGCACCTGGGCCCGTAACGCGGCGGGATCGCGGGACACCGGCCAGCCGCCGTCGGCATCCCGCTCCGCGCCCACCTTCGTGGCGATCAGCAGGGACTCGGAGTAGGGGTGGAGTGCTTCGCGGATTAGCTCGTTTGCAGTGTGCGGCCCGTAGGCGTCGCTGGTGTCGATGTGGGTAATGCCCATCTCGACAGCCGCCCGCAGCACGGCCACGGCCCCGGCATGGTCTGCCGGAGGTCCCATGACGCCCGGGCCCGCGAGCTGCATGGCGCCGTAGCCGAATCGCGAGACGGTCTTACCGCCAAGTGTCCAGGTCCCGCCGGGAAGGGTTGAGGCGGGGGCGGAGGAAGGTGGTGTGTTCACGGTGCTGCCTTTCGATTCGACGGGGGTCTGCAAGCTCCAAGTGTCGGAGACCTACTTCCCTTTGGGAAGTAGGTACTTTAAAGTGCGTTACCAACCACCAATGAAGGCAGGTCCAGTGAGCGGCACCAAAGCGGTCGAGCGGGCGCAGGCAAAGGCCCAGGCCCAAGCGGAGTACAACGCGTTCCTTGCGGTATGCCCCAGCCGCCAGTTGCTGGATCGCATTTCGGACAAATGGGTGGTGCTGGTCCTCTGTGCGCTGGGCAGCGACACCGCCGGGAGTGCGCTGGGCAGCGACACCGCCGGGAGTGCGCTGGGCAGCGACGCCGCCGGGAGTACCGGGGCCGGCAGGAAGACGATGCGGTACTCGGAGCTGGCCCGCCAGCTCGTGGGTGTCAGCCAGAAGATGCTCACCCAGACCCTGCGGGCGCTGGAGCGGGACGGGCTGCTGACGCGCACTGTGGTGCCTACGGTCCCGGTTACCGTCTCCTACGAACTGACAGCCCTGGGCCTTTCCCTCCATACGGTGGCGCAGGGGCTGCGGTACTGGGCCCAGGAGAACATGGGCGAAGTCATCGAACACCGCCGAAACTACGACGACGGCGGCGCGCGGGCGCCGGCTGCAGCGGAAGTGGTCAACGGGCCGTCAAAGACGCGCTAGACTAGTAGAGCAGAAACCCGAAAGGGCATCTGTCACCACAAAAGTTGTAACCAGAACTTCCCGCCGCGAAAACGGCCGGGGCAAGGGTTACGGCGGTCATAGCGTGGGGGAAACGCCCGGTCCCATTCCGAACCCGGAAGCTAAGACCCACAGCGCCGATGGTACTGCATCCGGGAGGGTGTGGGAGAGTAGGTCACCGCCGGACATACGTTGAAGATAAGGATCCGCACAATGATGTGCGGATCCTTATCTGTTTAACCGCCCTACTCCTGACCTGTGGCACGCAGCCAGCAACAATGGTCCGGTGCCGGACAATAACGGAAACACCTTTCGGCGGGCCAACGCCGGGCCCGATCTGGACCGCACCATGTTCTTCAGTGACGCGGTCTTCGCCATCGCCATGACCCTCCTGGCCGTGGACATCCGGGTTCCGCAGGTTCCGGACGGCCAGCTCGGAGCCGCTGTTGCAGCACAGCTTCCCGAATTCGGGGCGTATGTATTGTCGTTTGTGGTGACAGCTGCCTATTGGCTGAGCCATCACCGCCTGTTCCGTCTCCTCAAAGGCTTTACCGGCCGGCTGCAGCAACTGAACCTGGTCCTGCTGCTTTTCGTGGCCCTGCTGGGCTATGCCACGGACATGCTGTCCTTCTACGGAGACCAGGTCCTCGGCGTCGTGATCTATGCCGCTGCGCTGGGGCTGATCGGGGCGGCCAATACCGGACTGTGGATCTACTGCCGGTATGCCCGCCTCTTCCGGGACGACGTCGATCCGCGGCTGCCTGCCTACGCCACCGTCCGCGCTCCCGTCACTCCGGCAGTGTTCCTCGCATCCATTCCCGTGGCGTTCCTCGCCGGGCCGCAGGCGGCCAGCCTGTCCTGGCTTGGCATCATCGTCATCAACTACCTGCTGCGCTTAGCCGGCCGTGCCCGGCAGGCCCGGCCCGAGTGACCCGGCCGAGTGATCCGGCGTGCCGGGCCGGCCCGGCACGGGCCTCCGACGCACGATTCGTTGGATTGGCCCTGTGTCGGGTAGTCTTATATCTGCTTCTTACGGAGCAAGCCTGGAGGATTCGCCTAGCGGCCTATGGCGCACGCCTGGAACGCGTGTTGGGTTAACGCCCTCGGGGGTTCAAATCCCCCATCCTCCGCCAAAAAGAAACACCCCGGTCCTCGGACCGGGGTGTTTCTTTGTCTGTGGAGAGGTTGGTCCGCCTAGCCCCGGCCTTCCGGACGGAGAGCCGCCCGCGTGGCCACGGAGACCGAGCCGAACCCGATGAGTGCGGCGCCCCCGGCGATGGCTGCGTACACCAGCGGCTGGATGGTGGGCAGCGGCAGCCCCGAGATGTTCACGGCAATACCCATCAGCGGCGGCACCGCCAGCGCAGTGCCCAGGACGACGGCGGCCACCACCAGCAGCAGCGATTCCGCGCCGGTCATCCGGCGCAGCTGCCGGTCCGTGGCACCAAGTGAACGCAGCAGCATCAGCTCCGGCCGGCGGCGGGCCGTGGCCATCACCAGCGAATTCACCACGGACAGGCCCACGTACCCGAGCAGGACCAGCATGGCCACAATGTTCACCCACGCCTCGGCTTTCCGTTCCGCCGCACCCTGCGCGCCGGCGGCGTCCCGGTCCAGCGCCGTCAGGCCCAGCGCCTCCAGCTGCCCGGCCAGCTCTGCGCCGTCGCCGTCGGCGCTCACCAGCAGGTAATCGTTCAGCCCTGCGGTGGTGTGCTGCAGCAGGGCTTCGTTGGCCACCGTCACGTCACCGAAGCCCAGCCCCCGCTCATACGTGGCCACGACGACGGCGGACGCCTCGGTGCCGTCTCCGTAGTGGAAGGCGAAGTCCTCGCCCAGACCGACGCCGGACTCCCGGGCCAGATCCACACTCAACGCCACGGTCTCCGGCTCGGACAACCGGTCCAGGGATCCCTCGGCCACGCCAAGGTCCAGGGTGGTGTCCAGGCCCTGCGGATCCACGCCCTGGATGCCGTAGGACTCCAGGCCGTCCTCGGTGCCAAGGAACCGCAGGTCGGCCAGCACCGCGGAGTGGGCCACCGGCGTCGAGGCTTCCACCGCGGGCAGATCCGCAACCTGCGCTGCGAGTTCGGGGGAGACCCCGGACGCCGGGGCGCTGACCACGTAGTCGGCCACCATTCCGTCCCGGGACTGCCGGTCGGCTTCGGTCTCCACGGTGGTGGGCATAAACAGCTGTACCGAACCCAGTGCGATGGCCAGGGCCAACGGAATAATGCCTGAGGCCAGCCGCCGGGGGAACGCCGACGCATTGGCCTCGGCCAGTGCCAGCGACGCCGACGGGCTGCGTCCCAGCAGCGGCCGGGCCAGCCGGAGCACGCCGGCAA
Source organism: Arthrobacter sp. Y3224198 (assembly GCF_059090025.1). NCBI lineage: Bacteria > Bacillati > Actinomycetota > Actinomycetes > Micrococcales > Micrococcaceae > Arthrobacter > Arthrobacter sp. Y3224198. The sequence continues at coordinate 168 of NZ_JBNHFG010000061.1, read as the reverse complement.
CAATCCACGGGCCCAGCATGCCTGCACCGATGATCAGCAGCAGGACGCTGGAGGCGGCAATCGCCAGTCCGCCGGTGCCGGGAATCGCCACCGGAAGCAGTGCGGCCACGAGTCCTGCCGCCAGCAGGATGATGCCGCCCAGCCGCCGCCCCCGGCCCAGCCGGGCCG
>NZ_JBNHFG010000060.1:0-4653 GCF_059090025.1 Arthrobacter sp. Y3224198 | reverse complement strand
GCCCCGGCCGCGCCCTGCCCCACCCTTCCCGGCGCTGCCCGGCCGGCGCAGTGACGCCGCCCACCCGATTGGACAGCCCCCCACGGCGGTTTGCAATCATCGATTGCATGGACGAACTGCTTGACCTTGCCGTTAGCCTCAAACCTCTCTTCGCTGTGCTGGTGGCGGTCGGCATCGCCCTGATTATTGCCTGGGCGGCGCGGGAAGCCGCCAACCGCGCCTTCCGCAAGGTGCCCAGCATCCGGCAGATCTCCGTCAAGGCCCGCAATCCGCTGCGGCTGGTACTCGGGCTGATCGGCGCCCGGATTGCGCTCGGCGCCACCGCCGCCGGCGCCTCCTGGTTGAAAACCGTGGACTACCTGCTGGTGCTCGGCCTGATCGGTGCAGTGGCCTGGTTCGGCGTGGTGACGCTGCTGATCATTGAGGCCATGATCCTCACCAAATACAACACGGACACCCGGGACAACCGCCGGCTGCGGCGCCTGAAGACCCAGGTGATCCTGGGCCGCCGGATCGGCATAGCCGTGCTGATCACCATTGCCGTGGCCTTTGTGCTGCTGACCATTCCCGAGGTGCGCGCGCTCGGCGCCGGTATCCTCGCCTCCGCCGGCCTGCTGTCCATCGTCGCCGGCCTTGCCGTGCAGGGCACCTTGAGCAATGTCTTTGCCGGGCTGCAGCTGGCCTTCACCGACGCGATCCGCGCGGACGACGTCGTGGTGGTGGAAGGCGAGTGGGGCACCATCGAGGAAATCACCATGACCTACGTGGTGGTGCACATCTGGGATGACCGGCGGCTGATCCTGCCCTCCACCTACTTCACCACCACCCCGTTCCAGAACTGGACCCGCCGGCAGTCGGCCATCCTGGGCACCGTGGAACTGGACCTGGACTGGCGGGTGCCCGTGGGGGACCTGCGGACCAAGCTGAAGGAAACCCTGGCCGGCACCGACCTGTGGGACAAGCGCACCAGTGTGCTGCAGGTGACCGAGGCCGTCAGCGGCGTGGTGCGCGTCCGCATCCTCGTCAGCGCCGAAGACAGCGGCACCCTGTTTGACCTGCGCTGCCTGATCCGCGAGACCATGGTGACCTACCTGCAGGAATGGCACCCGGATGCCCTGCCCCGCCAGCGCTGGGAAGAAGTGCGCAAAGCATCGTCCGACGTCCACACCGCACCCCGGACGGCACCGCTGCCGCGCAACTCCGACACAAGTGACTCGCAGCTCTTCACCGGCAGCATCGACGCCGTCGAGCGCCGCCAGAACTTCGCCGGACCGGGCGAGGAAGTCTTCGCCGAGCGTGAGGAAAACGCCTCGGAGGATGCCCAGCGCTGATTTCCCCTTGACAGGAGGGCACGGCCCGGGCGGGAATGATAGCCCGGTCAGTTCGGCCGGCCCGGCGGAGGGAACCCACCATGACGGATGCCTTTATGCTCCACCAGATCCAAGGGTCCAGCGTGTGGGCCAACGACGGCGAGCGGCTGGGGCTGGTGGGGGAAGTGCACCTGGACCGCGCCACCGGCCAGCCCGCCTGGATCACCGTGGACCTGGGACTGTTCGAATCCGAGGAACACTACGTCCCGCTGGCCAATGCCCGCCGCGACGGCCAGGACATCTTTGTGGGCTACTCCAAGGACGCCATCTCCAAGTCTCCCGGTGCCAATCCGGAGAATCCGCTGAGCCCTGCCGAAGAGGGTGTCCTGATGGACTACTACGGCCTGGCCGGCGACGCGTGAGCCGGCCTGTCCGTCCGCCCTTTGTTGCTAAGGACGCTTACTAATACGATGGGGGTCTGAACACCGAACCCCGCAGGAGGCCGTAGTGGCGCAGGACAGCAACAGCAAAGCCCGGACAGCACCCAGTCCGGACGATGCGAGCAAACCGGACAACCCCACCGAGGTCTCAAAGCCCACCTGGAAATACACGCTGAAGAAAACCGTCCGGGAATTCTCCAAGGACCAGTGCACCGACCTGGCCGCGGCCCTGACGTATTACACGGTCCTGGCGATCTTCCCGGGACTGCTGGCCATGGTTTCCATCCTGGGACTGGTGGGGCAGGGCGAAAGCACCACCAATGCGCTGCTGGACTTCGTAAAGCAGTTTGCGCCGGAAGACGCGGCAAAGGTCATTGAAGGTCCCATTGAGCAGCTGACGTCCTCGCAGGGCGCAGGACTCGCGCTGATCGTCGGTATCCTGGGTGCCCTCTGGTCGGCCTCCGGCTTTGTCGGCGCCTTCGGTCGCGCCATGAACCGCATCTACGAGGTGGATGAAGGCCGGCCCATCTGGAAGCTGCGCCCCATCCAGCTGCTGGTCACCCTGATCATGATCCTGCTGGCGGCCGCACTGCTGCTGATGCTGGTCATCAGCGGCCCCATCGCCGAAGCGATCGGCGATGTCATCGGCCTGGGCAGCCAGGCGGTCACCGTCTGGAACATCGCCAAGTGGCCGGTCATGGTCATCTTCGCCGTGCTGATCATCGCCATCCTGTACTACGCCACCCCCAACGTGAAGCAGCCGAAGTTCCGCTGGATGAGCATGGGTTCCTTCATCGCCCTCATCGTCCTGGCGATCGTGACCCTGGGCTTCAGCTTCTACGTCTCGAACTTCGGCAACTACAACGCCACCTACGGTGCCATCGGCGGCGTGATCGTGCTGCTGCTGTGGATCTGGCTGGCCAACCTGTCCCTGCTGTTCGGTGCGGAGTTCGACGCCGAGGTGGAGCGCGGCCGCGAACTGCAGGCTGGAATCCAGGCCGAGGAATCGGTGCAGCTGCCCCCGCGCGACACCCGCCAGACGGAAAAGCGCCAGGAGCAGGAAGAGAAGGACATCGCCGAGGGCCGGAAGCTGCGCCAGCAGCACGCCGGCAAGGACTACGACGACGACCTGCACGAGTAACCGCACGCAAAAACGCCCCGGCCGCTTGGTCCGGGGCGTTTTTGCGTTGCGGGGAGCCTGGCCTCAAATCGAGAAGGCACAAGTTACCGGTCTGCTCTTCGAGAAGGCACGAATTACCGGTCTGCTCTTCGAGAAGGCACGAATTACGGGTTTTTGGCGGAAAAACGGTAAATCGTGCCTTCTCGATCGCGGGGGCTTACTGCTCCGCGGCTTCCTCAGCCTTGGCGCCTTGGTGTCCGCGGCGCTTGGACCCCAGGGTTTTGCCCTTCGCCAGCCGGCGCGCTGCGAAGAGCACCAGGCCGATGGCCATCAGGACCCCGGCGCGCAGCCAGACCACCGCGTCCTGCTGGGTGAGCAGGAGGATGCAGGAGGCAATGGCCAGGTAGGGCACCACGATGGGGGCGCGGAAATGCTTTTCCTCCACCTTGTCCTTGCGCAGCACAATGACCGCCACGTTGGTGCTCAGGAAAACGAACAGCAGCAGAAGGACCACGGTTTCGGCAAGCGAGGCCAGTTCGCCGGTGGTCGTGAGGATCATTGCTACCAGGGTGGTGACGGCAATGGCCACCCACGGGGTTTTACGGTTCGGCAGCACCTTGCCGAAGACCGCCGGGAGCAGTCCCTGCTCGGACATGCCATAGGTCAGCCGCGAGGACATGATCATGGTCAGCAGTGCGCCGTTGGCCACCGCCACCAGGGCAATCAGGCTGAAGGTCCAGTCCGGAATGCCGAACCCGGTGGCGCTGACGACGTCGAGCAGCGGTCCGGAGGAACCGGCCAGATCTTCGGTGGGCAGTGCAATGGCGGCGGCCAGGCCGATCAGCACGTACACCAGTCCGGCCGTCAGCATGGCACCGAAAATGGCCTTGGGGTAGACCCGGCGTACGTCCCGGACTTCTTCGGCGATGTTGGCGGAGACCTCGAAGCCGACAAACGAGTAGTAGGCAATCACGGAGGCGGCCAGGACGGCGGTACCCGGATTAACGCCGGCGGGGAACTGGGTGACCTGCTCGGGGAAACCCCCGCCCTGGCCGAGCATCAGGCCCACCAGCACAATCACCAGGACAAGCCCGGAAACCTCGATGACGGTCATCACCACGTTGCTGCGGACCGACTCCGAGATGCCTCGGGCATTCAGCAGTGCCACCAGGAGCAGGAAGACAATGGCGGCCGGAACCGTGGGCACATCGAGGAACGGCTTGAGGTAGTCCCCGGTGAAGGCCAGTGCCAGACCCGCGGCGCTGGTCACGCCGGCGGCGAGCATGGCGAATCCGACCAGGAAGGAAATGGCCGGAACCTTAAAGGCCCGCTCGGCGAAGACAGCGGCGCCGCCGGCTTTCGGGTACTTCGTGACCAGCTCGGCGTACGAGGCCGCGGTCAGCAGCGCCAGGGCCAGGGCGACCAACAGGGGTACCCAGATGGCGCCGCCCACTTCTCCCGAGACTTCGCCCACCAGGGCATAGATGCCGGCGCCCAGGACGTCGCCGAGGATGAACAGATACAGCATGGGGCCGGTAATGCCCTGCTTGAGTTTTGAGGCAGGCTTCTCCTGCGTGGTTTCTCCCATGGAAGAAAAGTCTAGACAACTTACTAAGAATGCTGATGATTTGCGTGAGTCCTGTAAAAATGTTGTCTATGACTAGTGGCGAGACTCCTTCTTATGACGTTGTTATTGCCGGCGGCGGGATGGCCGGCCTGACGGCCGCACTGGTGCTCGGCCGCGCCCGGCGGCGCGTGGCGGTCATCGACGCCGGCAGCCCCC
>NZ_JBNHFG010000059.1:0-6217 GCF_059090025.1 Arthrobacter sp. Y3224198 | reverse complement strand
CCTAGCGCGAGGAACCGAACCGCGCGGCGTCGAACGCCGCCGAACCCTGCTGCTGCGCCGCGTTATCCGCAGCCTCCTGGTCACCGGTCTGGAACGACCGGTCCATCTCCGACTGGCCCATCAGGATCGCCGAAAGGGAACTGTTCAACTCGTTGGCCACCTCATCGGTACGGGCCTTGAACTCATCGAACTTCACCCGGCCGGCACCGTTGAACTTGCCCTCCAACGGAGCAGCAGCCTCCATCAGGTTCCGCACCAGCTGCCCCAGATCCTCATTCGAGGAACCGGTCTGCTGCGTCAACGTGCCCAGGGTAGAAGAACCCATATCGAATTTCATGAAAAACCACCTTTTGGCACCCCACGGCGCCCTCGTCCGAAACTGTTCCCCCGAGCAGCCGGACGAATCCACCACAAAGGCAAATCCATTTCCGTTGCCGGTAACCCCCATCAAACCCACCAAAACAAAACCGGTCAAGGAAAACACATGGGCAGAACTACCCATCCCCGCCCCCAACGGGATATTCGTCCTGCCAAGTGACCCACCTGGAGGTACCCATCCGGCCCGCGCAGGCCCAATGTGCTTGCAGCAACGGCCTGCGACTGCTAGGCCTGTTGGTAGGCAAAAGGGCGGCCCCTCGGCGCGGACCGGCAGCCTTGCAATGAGCGATGAAGGGAAGTGCCTACCGTGGCCAGGAAAGAACCCCGGATGGAAGACGTCAACGAAAAGGACATCCAGGTGGAGTCCCGGCCCAAGGCCTGGGCTGCGGGCCTGCCGGCGGTGTACCACTCCATGAAGCCCGCCATCGAGCAGATGGGGCTGGCACGGGCGCTGGGAACCACCTTCCGCATGAACCAGAAGGACGGCTTCGACTGCCCAAGCTGCGCCTGGCCCGATCCCAAGCACCGCAGCCCGTTCGAGTACTGCGAGGAGGGCGTCAAGGCCGTCACTTGGGAAGCCACACCTGTGGTGATTTCCTCTGACTTCTGGGCCGAACACAGCCTGACCGAGCTCCGCGAGCGCACCGAATACTGGCTGGGCATGCAGGGACGGCTGACGGAGCCGCTGTACAAGCCGGCGGACGAGGACCACTACCGTCCGGTCAGCTGGGACGAAGCCCTGGACATTGTGGCGCAGCGGCTCAAAAGCCTGGAGTCCCCGCATGAAGCGGCGTTCTACACCAGTGGCCGCACCTCCAATGAGGCGGCATTCCTTTACCAGTTGTTTGTCCGTGCCTACGGCACCAACAACCTGCCGGACTGCTCCAACATGTGCCACGAGTCCTCCGGCTGGGCCATGGGACAGACCATCGGGATCGGCAAGGCCACAGTGACCTATGACGACTTCGGCCAGGCGGACCTGATCATCCTGATGGGCCAGAACCCCGGCACCAACCACCCGCGCATGCTCACCGCACTGGAAGAATGCAAGCGCAACGGCGGCAACATCGTGGCCGTGAATCCCCTGCCTGAAGCCGGGCTGCGGCGCTACAAGAACCCGCAGAAGCCCCGCGGCATTGCCGGCAAGGGCACGGAACTGGCGGACCAGTTCCTGCAGGTCCGGCTGGGCGGGGACATGGCGCTGCTGCAGGCCGTGTCCAAGCGCGTGCTGGAAGCCGAGGCGAAGAACCCGGGCACCGTGCTGGACCACGACTTCCTCGAAAAGCACTGCGAGGGGCTGGCCGACCTGCAGGAACACCTGGCACTGCTCGACGACGCCGAGGTGCTGGAAGCCACCGGCCTCCGCGCGGAGGAAATCGATGAGCTGGCGGACCGCTACCTGAGAGCGGAAAAGGTCATCATCACCTGGGCCATGGGCATCACCCAGCAGAAAAAGGGTGTTGCCACCATCAAGGAAATCATCAACCTGCTGCTGCTGCGCGGCAACATCGGCAAGCCCGGCGCCGGCGCGGCCCCCATCCGCGGGCACAGCAACGTGCAGGGTGACCGCACCATGGGTATCTGGGAGCAGATGCCCGGCACCTTCCTGGACTCGCTGGGCAAGGAGTTCAGTTTCGATCCGCCGCGGGACCACGGGGCCGACGCGGTGGAGACCTTCCACCAGATGCAGGATGGACGCATCAAGTTCTTTATGGCTTTGGGCGGCAACCTGATCTCGGCCATCTCGGACACCCAACTGGCCGAGGAAGCCATGACCAAGACCGACATGTCCGTGCAGATCTCCATCAAGCTCAACCGGTCCCACCTGGTCACCGGCAAGGAAGCACTGATCCTCCCGGTCCTGGGCCGCACCGAGATCGACGTGCAGGAGACCGGCCGGCAGTTCGTGTCGGTGGAGGACACGGTGTGCGTAGTGCATGCCTCGCACGGCGGCGTGGAACCGGTTTCCCCGAACCTGCTGTCGGAACCGGCCCTGATCGCCCGGCTGGGCGCACGGGTGATCCGAGACCGGATCGACGCCGACTGGGCCGGCTATGAAAAGGACTACGACCTGATCCGGGACCATATTTCCCGGGTGGTGGAAGGCTGCGAGGACTACAACGAGCGGATCCGCCATGAAGGCGGGTTTGTCCTGCCCAACGGGCCACGGGATTCCCGTACCTTCCACACGCCCACCGGCAAGGCCATCCTGACCGTCAATGACCTGGAAGCGGTCCAGCGGCCCGAGGGCACCCTGCTGCTGCAGAGCATGCGCTCACATGACCAGTGGAACACCACCATCTACGGGCACAATGACCGCTACCGCGGCATCAAGGGCGGCCGGCACGTGCTCTTTATGAACGCCGGCGACATCACCGAACTGGGCCTGGCGGACGGACAGTACGTGGATATCCACGGCGTCCACCACGACGGCGTGGAGCGGGTGCTGCGCAACTTCCGGGTGGTCTCCTACCCCACGCCGAAGGGATGCGTGGCCGCCTACTATCCCGAAGCCAATGTGCTGGTACCGATGGACCATGTGGCCGAAGGCAGCAACACCCCGGTCTCCAAGACCGTGCTGGTCCGGGTGCAGCCGACGGCTAACGCCGGTGCCGGTCCCGAGGACAAGATGCGTCGGGCCCCGGCTCCGGCCTAGCCGGACGCACGGCGGGGATGCTGCTACTGCGCGGACCCCTTCCAGCCCGGCTGGTCCGGCCCCTCCAGGCCGGTCTCCGCCAGCTGGAAGGCGGTATCCGCGGCTTTGCGCACCGATTCCTCCGCTGACTTCCGCCCGCTGGTGGTGGTCAGCCCGGCGGCGTACCCCACCATAAACGCACTGATCAGGCCGGCATCCGGAGACACCGTCTGCCCGGACTTCCGCCCCAGCTCAATCAGCATGGCCGGCTCCACCTCCAGGTCCAGGATCTGCAGCGCCTGGGTCAGCCGCCGGCTCCAGTCATTCAGCCGGCGTTCTTCAATTTCCGGGTCAGTGCTCATTTCAGGCTCCTTCAGTCGGGTGCGGTGCGAATTCCGGTCCCTCAAGCATTAGCACCGGTGACGCCGCGGACACAATGCGCCGCAGCACCAGCGCCACGCCATATGTGACGCAGACCGCTGCCGGATCGTGTAAGGATATGTCCGGTACTTGTCCAAGTGGTGGGGGGACTGATTTTTGGCGAGCGACTATGACAATCAGCTGATTGAATCCGTTGCCGTGCGACGGAACCGGCTGCTGACTGCCCTGCTCTACGGCGAAAACGAGAACGAACGGCGCTGGGTAGACAGCGTGCGCCTGTTCCTGTTCAGCGTGGCCGCGGCCGCCGTGATAGCGGCTGTCTGCGTGGGGTACTCCTTTGTGAGCAACCTGCTGGAAGAAAACCGGCAGAAACAGGAACAGCAGCGCCAGCAACAGAACTCATCCGCTTTTCATCCGGCGGACTACGACGCCGGCGCCTCCGGCACCAGTCTCTTCATCACCTATCCCATGCAGACAGGATCCTAGCCGCCATGGCGCATGCCTTCACCCGAGTGACCCTGATCGGGTCACGGAGACACCTGGACCTGTTGCTGCCATCCAACCAGCCGGTAGGCACGCTGATGCCGCAGGTCCTGGAAATGCTGAATGACCCTCCCGCTGACGAAGTCGCCGCCAAGGTGCTGGTGGGACCGGACGGAACCGAGCTCTCCGCCGAGACCACCCTCAGCAACGCAGACATTGCCGACGGTTCCTCGCTGATGCTCTGCAACGCTTCCGAAGCCCCGCCGGCACCGGTGGTGTACGACGTCACGGACCTGGTGGTTAGTGAGACCGAGGCCGTCTCGGGCCGCTGGACCAACCGTTTCCGGGAGCTGACCGCCGGTGTCTTCGCCGCCGTCGGCCTTTGGGCGGGCGCCGAACTGCTGCTGGCAGCCCTGGCTCCGGACGATGCCTGGTGGCTGTTGCTCTCCGCGTCCCTGATCCTGCTGGTGGCGGGGACGGCGGCGGCGCGGCCGCCCCGCACGTCGGCCATCGGACCGACCCTCCAGGGCGCGGGCTGGCTGCTGGGCCTGGGCGCACTCCTGCGCAGCGGCCTGCCGCTGGAACCCACGGCACTGCTGCTGGCAGCCCTCTCGGTCCTGACCCTCGTCGGGATGGGACTGAGCGCGCCCAATCCGCGGGCCCTGTTCACCGGTGCCGGAACCCTGGCCCTGGCTGCGACCCTCTGGGCTGCTGCCGGACTGATCTCCCGCGATCCGGTACACACGGCCGCCCTGGCCACCGCCGCCAGCGTGCTGCTGCTGGGCCTGCTGCCCAAGCTGGCCCTGGCCACCTCCGGCTTGGCCACGCTGGATGACCAGCGGGCCAAGGGCGGCACCATCGGCCGCACCGACGCCCTCGAGGCAGTGGCCGGAGCGCACCGCGGCCTGACCCTTGGCACCGTACTGACCGCCGTGTCCATCGCCTTGGGGCTGTGGATGCTGGGCACGGACACGGCGGACCAGAAATGGACGCTCCCGCTGCTGCTGGCATTGGTCCTGGCCGTTTTCCTGCGCGCCCGGTCCTTTCCCCTGGCTGCGGAACGGATCTCCCTTTACGCCGCGTCCGGCGTGGGACTGGTGGCGCTGACCGCCGCTTCCCTGCGCTTCTTCCCCGACCAGCCGTGGGTTGCCGGACTTGCCGTGCTCCTGCTTGCCGCGTGCATCGCGGTCAGCCTGACGCTGAACCTGCCGGACCACACGGCAGCCCGCCTGCGGCTGCTGGCCAAGCGCCTGGAGACCATCGCGATCCTGGCATCGGTCCCGCTGATCATCGGCATGTTCGGCATCTTCAGCCAGCTGCTGGGCAGCTTCTGATGCTCCCTGCTCCGCTCCCCCGGGACACCGTTCCCTTCCGTACCGCTGATCCGGCCGCTGCTGCCGGTGGAGGACACCAGTCATGACCCAATCCGTGAACGCCGATCCGGTACCGTACGGCGCCCCAGGCATCGCCACTGCGGACGGTTTCGAATCCACGCCGCAGCGGCTCCGCCGCACCCTGCGGACCCGTCCCGCCGAGGGGCCGGTACGCCGTGTCCTGGGCACCGCCGGGAACCTCTTCCGCGGAGACGACTATCCCCGCCTGCTGGCCGAGGCAGCCGCCGGAGCGCAGGTGCCGGTGGCGACCGGCCGGCGGATCTCCGTCATCGGTTCCCGCGGCGGCGCCGGAAAGAGCACCGTTGCCGCCCTGCTGGGCTGCGTTTACTCCTCCATGCGCACCGACGCGGTCACGGTCTTGGACAACGCACCCGCCGCCGGGACACTGGCCCTGCGCGCCGGCGTCCCGGACGCCCCGTCCCTCGACGCCGCGGCCGAGCAGCTGGCCCGCCGCCAGCCGGCGTCGTTGTCCGACCTCGCCGCACTCCTCACCCAGGCCGGGCCGGGCAACCTCCTGGTCACCGGCCGGCGCGGCACCCACCCCCGTCCGGCGTCCGACGACGCCGCGAAGGCCCTCTCGCTGGCCATCTCCCGCTACTGCCCCCTCACCGTGCTGGACTGCGGCACCGGACTGGACCTGCCCTCCACGCGCTGGGCGCTGGGCCAGTCGCACCTGGCCGTGTTCGCCACGCCTGCCTCCGTGGCCGGGCTGGAAGATGCCGCCGCCTATGCCGCCGCCTGGCGCCGGGATCCTGCCCTGGCCGCCACCCGGCTGCTGGTGGTTGTGGTGCAGACACTGCCCGACGGACCGTTCCGGGCCGACGCGGAAGCCCGCCGGCTGGCGCGGGGCGGGGTCGACGCCGTCGGGCTGGGCTATGACCGGCACCTTGCGGCGGGAGTCGAAATCAGCCTGGGGCTGCTGGCCCGCCGCACCCGCCTGGAGGCC
>NZ_JBNHFG010000058.1:0-6300 GCF_059090025.1 Arthrobacter sp. Y3224198 | reverse complement strand
GGCGAACCCGGCGCCGGACATTCTGACGCCTGGCCCGGCAACGGCGCAGCCAGCCGGCCGTCCAACGGCTATATCCCCGGCCTGAACCACCGCGCCGACGGGCTGGTCCGGGACACCATGGGCCCGGGCCGGTCCGTGGTCAACGGCGGGCCGGGCGGCTCGCTCCAGTTCCCCGGCGGACCCCGCTGGGATGCGCCGTACTGGCACGCGGAGCCGGGCCGCCGCTAGGGCGGCTGGGCGTCAGGCGGTCAGCTGGCGCCGCGAGGAGATCACCCCGGTGTTGAAGCCGGCGAGGTTCAGTCCGCCATGGAAGCGGGCATGCTCGATCTTCAGGCACCGGTCCATCACCACGCCCATGCCGGCGGCTTCCGCGTCCCGGGCCACCTCCTCATGCCAGGATCCCAGCTGCAGCCACAGGTTGCCTGCCCCTGCAGCTTTGGCTTCGGCAAGAACCCCGGGCAGGTCGTCATGCCGGCGGAAAACATCCACAATGTCCGGTGCTTCCGGGAGATCCGCCAGTGAGGCGTATACCGGCCTGCCCAGGATCTCCCTGGCCGTCGGGTTGACGAAATACACCTTGTAGCGCGAGGACGAGACCAGGTACGTGGCCACGAAGTAGGACGCCCGGGACGGCTTGTCCGAGGCACCTACTATTGCCACCGACCGGGCCGAACGCAGCAGCGCCAGCCGCTCGGGCGCCGTCGGGCCGGTCCAGGAACGGGAAGTGTCAGCGGACATCGGCGGTCTCTTTTTCGGTGGTGGCGGCGGTGGCAGCGGCCCCGGCAGCGGCGGTCAGTGCGGAGTCCAGGTCCCAGAGAATGTCCGCCAGGTCCTCCAGCCCCACGGAAATCCGCACCAGGTCCTCCGAGACCCCGGCGGAGGCGAGCTGCTCCGCGGACAGCTGCTGGTGGGTGGTGGAGCCCGGATGGATCACCAGCGTGCGGGAATCTCCGACGTTGGCCAGATGCGAGGCCAGCTGCAGGGACTCGATGAACACCTGCCCGGCCTTCCGTCCGCCGGCAACCCCGAAGCTGAATACCGAGCCCGGACCCTTGGGCAGGTACTTCCGCGCCCGTTCGTAGTGCGGATGTGACGGCAGGCCCGCGTAGCTGACCCAGGACACGCGGGGGTCCGCTTCAAGCCACCGAGCCACGGCCAGGGCGTTGCGCAGGTGCTCGTCCAGCCTCGGGGCCAAGGTCTCCACACCCTGCAGCAGGGCGAAGGCGGACGTGGCACTGAGCGTGGGGCCGATGTCGCGCAGTTGTTCGGAGCGGAGCTTGGTCAGGAAGCCGTATTCGCCGAAGTTTCCCCACCAGGAAATGTTTCCGTAGCTGGGAACGGGCTCGGTCATCCCGGGAAACTTGCCGTTGCCCCAGTTGAAGCGGCCGCTTTCGACGACGACGCCGCCCAGCGTGGTGCCGTGCCCGCCCAGGAATTTGGTGGCGGAGTGGATCACGATGTCCGCGCCGTGGGCGAAGGGCTGGACGAGGTACGGCGTGCTGAGGGTGGCGTCCAGGACCAGCGGCACCCCGGCGTCGTGCGCCACGCGGACCAGGCCTTCAATGTCCGTGACGTCCCCGCTGGGATTGGCCACCACTTCGGCGTAGACCGCCTTCGTGTTTTCCTGCACCGCGGCGGCATAGTCGGCAGGATCCGTTCCGGCCACAAACGTGGTGCTGATGCCGAACCGGCGCAGCGTAACGTCCAGCTGCGTCACCGTTCCGCCGTAGAGCTGGGCGGAAGCGACAATGTGGTCCCCGGCGGAGCAGAGCGCGGCGAAGGTGACAAATTCGGCGGACATGCCCGACGCCGTCGCCACCGCCCCGATGCCGCCCTCCAGGGAGGCGATGCGCTCCTCGAAGGCGGCCACGGTGGGGTTGCCGATCCGGGAGTAGATGTTGCCGTACTTCTGCAGCGAGAACAGGTTCGCGGCGTCGTCGGTGTCCTTGAAGACAAAGGACGTGGACTGGTAGATGGGCACGGCGCGGGCGCCGTGCAGGGCATCCGGGGTGCCGCCGGCGTGCAGTGCACGCGTACGGAAACCGAACTGGTGTTCACTCATTGGGACAGGTCCTTCCATGGGTACTGCTGAACTTGATGGTGCCGGGCTGATCAGCGCCGCTTCCCGTTGCGGTATCGCCCGGATGTGGGCTTAGGTTGCGGTAGGCAGGCCGGTAACGGACGCAGGGCGCTGAGGGAGGCCGCAGTGGACGAGTACGTGATTGTTGTCGAAACGGGCTACAAGATGGCCTCGGCCGCGCACCGGATGACGTTTACCGAGCCGATGGCACGCTGGGAGGCCACCCGGGTGTTCCTGGAGCTGATGGACGGCCGGCACCAGGACCTGCTGCCGGCACGGACGGACAGCCACATCCTGGAGGTATCCCCCACGGAGTTCCTGCGCGTCCACCAGGCCATGGGCGGGTCCGTGGTGCTGGACCGCGTCACGCTGACCCGGAAGCATTAGGCCGCTCCGTTCCGTGCGGCACAGACCGCCGCAATCTGTCCGATGCAGGCCTCATTCTGCAGGCTGCTGGTGTCGCCCAGGGCGGTTCCCTCGAACAGCTGCGTGAGCAGGCGGCGCAGGATCTTCCCGGAGCGGGTCTTGGGTACGTCCGGGACCGCCACGACGGCGGACGGCCGGGCGATCGGCCCGATTACCCGGCCCACATGGGCGCGCAGTTCCGCCTCGGCCAGGTCCGGGTCCGCCGCGGCGGCCAGTACCACAAACGCCGCCACGGCGGAGCCGGTGCGGGCATCGGGCACGGGGCAGACGCCGGCTTCCACCACCCACGGATGGGCGACCAGTGCGGATTCGATTTCAATGGTGGACAGCCGGTGCCCGGACACGTTGAGCACGTCGTCCACCCGCCCCAGGATCCAGGTGTCGCTGTCGTCGTCGTACCGGGCGCCGTCGCCGGCCAGGAACCAGCCCTGCCGGGCGTACTGCCGCCAGTACGAGTCCAGGTAACGCTGCGGGTCGCCCCAGACCGTCCGGGCCATCCCCGGGCCCGTCCGGTCCAGCACAATGAAGCCCTGGGTGCCGGGCGGCACCGGTTCTCCCGCCGCATCGACAATGCGGGTGGAAACGCCGGGCAGGGCGCGGGAGGCGCAGCCGGGTTTGAAGGAGGTGTCGGTGGGGCGCGGGGAGAGGATGGTGGCACCGGTTTCGGACTGCCACCAGGTGTCCACCACCGGCACTGTCCCGCCGCCCAGCTGCTCCCGCAGCCAGCGCCAGGCTTCCGGGTTCACGGCTTCGCCCACTGTGCCCAGCAGGCGGATGGAGGACAGATCGTAGCCGGCGGGTACCCCGTCCGGGAACCACCCCATCAGGGAGCGGACCAGGGTGGGCGCGGTGTAGTAGCTGGTGACCCGGTAGCGTTCGATGATTTCCAGGTGCCGGCCCGGGTGCGGGGTGTTCGGCGTGCCCTCGAAGATCACCTGCGTGGCCCCGTGGGCCAGCGGACCGTAAATCTCATAGGTGTGCGCGGTGACCCAGGCCAGGTCAGCGGTACACCAGTGCACATCCGCACCCCGCTGCTGCGGGTCGGGATGGGCGAAAAGGTACTCGTAGGTCTGCGCGGCCTGGGTGAGGTAGCCGCCGGTGGTGTGGACCAGTCCCTTGGGCCGGCCCGTGGTGCCCGAGGTGTACATGATGAACAGCGGGGCCTCGGCGTCGAATGCCTCTGCCTCGTGGATGTCCGACGCCGTGTCCACGGTCTCGTGCCACCACACGTCGCGTCCGGGCACCCAGCTGATGTCCGACCCGGTGCGGCGGATCACCAGCACGTGCTCAATGCTGTTCGGGCCGGCCACGGCCGCGTCCGCATTGTCCTTGACCGGTACGGCCTCCCCGCGCCGGAACTGCCCGTCGGTGGTCACCAGCAGTTTGGCACCGGTGTCCTCCACCCGGAACTTCAGCGCCTCGGCGGAGAAGCCGCCGAAGACCAGCGAGTGCACGGCGCCGATCCGGGCACAGGCGAGGGTGATGACAATGGTCTCCACCAGGACGGGCA
Organism: Arthrobacter sp. Y3224198; assembly: GCF_059090025.1. NCBI lineage: Bacteria > Bacillati > Actinomycetota > Actinomycetes > Micrococcales > Micrococcaceae > Arthrobacter > Arthrobacter sp. Y3224198. The sequence continues at coordinate 2,284 of NZ_JBNHFG010000058.1, read as the reverse complement.
GGTAGACCACCACCCGGTCTCCGGCCCCGATTCCCAGTGCCTCGAGGGCATTGGCGGCCCGGGAGACTTCGCGCAGCAGCTGGGCATAGGTGACGGGGCGGCGGTCCCCGGGCTCACCTTCGAAGTGCAGGGCAACCCGATTCCCTCGGCCGGCGGCCACGTGCCGGTCCACGCAGTTCACGGCCGCGTTGAGCCGTCCGCCGGCAAACCATTGGATGGCCGGGACGGTGTAATCCGCGTCGGCGTCCGGAATCTCCGGGCCGCTGAGCCGCCGCGGTTTCTCGAAGCTGTGGGCGGTGTGCCATGGCTGATCCCACTGCAGACGGCGTGCCGCGTCCTCCCAGAACCCGATCCGCTCAGCTTCCGTTGCAAACTCAGGTCCGGCTGCTGTTTCCGTTGCTGTGCCTACGCCCATTTCTTCACTGCCCACTTCTCAGCGACGCCCAGCAGGGCATCTGTTGCCTTTCCGATGACTGCCAGCAGCACGATCGCCAGGAACATGCGGTCAGTGCGGCCGTTGTTCTGCGAGTCGGTGAGCAGGAAGCCCAACCCCATGGAGGACGCGATCAGTTCCGCGGCCACCAGGAACAGCCAGGACTGTGCCAGGGCAAGCCGCAGGCCGGAGAACACCGCGGGAACCACGGCCGGCAGCTGCACCGTGCCGAGCAGCCTGATGCCGTTCAGCCCGAACGCGCGGGCCGCTTCCACCAGGTGCTTGTCCACGTGCCGGAGCGCCAGGCACACGGTGGTGAAGACCGGGAAGAACGCACCGATGGTGATGAGCGTGACCTTGGAGTCCTCGCCGATGCCCATCCAGAGGATCAGCAGCGGCACCAGCGCCAGGGACGGAACCGCACGCACAGCTCCGAACAACGGACCCAGCAGCACATCGGCCAGCCGGGACAGACCCAGCAGGGCGCCAAGGACCAGGCCCAGCGCCGCGCCGAGCGCAAATCCGGTCAGCACCCGCTGGGTGGAGATGGCGATGTGCGTGCCGAGCTCGCCTCGTTCAATCAGGTCCGCAGCAGAGGCCAGGACGGCGCCCGGGGAGGGCAGCTGCACGGCGCTGAAGACGCCGGCGGCGGAGACCAGCTGCCACAGTCCCAGCAGCAGCGCCGGGACGAGGAGGCCGAGCACCACCCGGGTCCAGGTCTTGGAGAGCAGCCCGGCAGCAGCGGTTTTCCGGGACGGCGCAGTGGGCGGCGCGGCGGGGGAACCCTGGGTGTTGCCGGGAACCGCTGAGCTGCCGGTCAGGTACGAGTTGCTCATTCCTTGATGGCTTCCGGATCGGCCTTCTGCACGAAGGAATCATCCAGCAGGGACGCCACGGCGTCGTCGATCGCCTCCTGGCTGGCGACGTCACCGGTTTCCACGAACACCGGGCCGACCTTCGCGAGGACCTTGCGCTGCGCCTCGCCCGGGGCGGCATCGACGTCGAGGTTGCTGCGTTCCAGGATCACGGTGCGGGCCACTTCCAGGTCCAGGCCGGCGACGTCAGCGAGGATCTGCGCCGTCTCCTCCGGGTTCTCGGCGGCCCAGGCGCGGGCCTTCTCGTAGGCGTTCACCACGGTCTGGGCCAGTTCCGGCTTCTCCTTGAGGAAGGACTCGGTGGCGTTGAGGAAGCCGTAGGTGTTGAAGTCAAGGTTGCGGTAGAGGAACTTCGCCCCGGCGTGCTCGGCGCCGGCCATGATCGGGTCCAGTCCGGACCAGGCATCCACCGCGCCGTTTTCCAGCGCCGTGCGGCCGTCGGCGTGCTGCAGGTTTTCCACGGTGACGTCCGATGTGCTCAGCCCGGCTTCTTCCAGCGCCTGGACCAGGAAGAAGTAGGGGTCCGTGCCCTTGGTTGCGGCGACCGACTTGCCGGCCAGATCGGCTACCGAGCTGATGTCGGAGTCGGGGGAGACCAGGAGCCCGGCCCATTCCGGCTGGGAGTAGATGCTGATGGTCTTGATCGGGGATCCGTTGGAACGGGCCAGCAGGGCTGCCGAACCGGCGGTAGAGCCCACATCGATCGCTCCGGCACGCAGCGCCTCGTTGGCCTTGTTGGACCCGGCGGACTGTACCCAGTTCACCTCCACACCCTGGTCTTCAAGGGTGGCTTCGAGCCAGCCCTGGTCCTTGATGACCAGGCTGAGCGGGTTGTACGTGGCGAAGTCAATGTTCAGGGTGCCGCCGTCGGCCGCCTCCACGGCGGATGCTCCGGTGCTCTCTTCACCGGCCACGCATCCGGTAAGGGCCAGGCCGGTCACAGCGGCGACGGCGGCCAGGGTGCGGGCCGCGCGCC
>NZ_JBNHFG010000057.1:0-6484 GCF_059090025.1 Arthrobacter sp. Y3224198 | reverse complement strand
GGGTTTTCGGGGGCCCCCGCCGGTATGCCGGGGCCCGCGTGCGCCGCCCCCGCACCGCTTCCACCGCCTGGGCCCGCGGTGGGGAGGGGTGCTGCTCCCGCCGCCCCCGGGGCGCACGTCTCCGCTGTGCTGCCGCAGGCCGCTGCCCCCACGGTGCTCGCGCAGGCCCCGGCCGCTGCGGCCCCCGTTCACGTCGCTGCCGCGCCGGCCGGAACGCCGCTGCTGGCCCAGGTAGCCCAGCCGCTGTTCAGCCTGGCCGCGGCGCCGCAGGGTGACCACGTGATGACGCTGAGCATCACCCCGGACAACCTCGGGCCGGTCACCGTCCGCGCCCACGTGGGCGCAGACGGGGTGCGGATTGAACTGTTCGCGCCCTCCGAAGCCGGCCGCGACGCGCTGCGGACCCTGATGACGGACCTGCGCCGGGACCTTGCCGGTTCCGGTATGAACGCCAACCTGTCCCTGTCCTCCCAGGACGCCCCGGGGCAGGACACGGAACGGCAGGACGGCGGGGCCCTGCCCGGCTCGGATGCCGATGCTCCTGCGGGTTCCCGGCAGGCAGCCGCTGACGATCCCGCCCCACGCACTTACCGCCCCGGATTCCCGGCGTCGGCCTCAACCATCGACTTCCTGGCCTAGAAAAGGAGACCACCTGTGCCTATCGAAGCAGTAGTGGCAACCGCCGGCACCAGCACTGCCGCCGCGCCCACCCGCACGCCCAAACAGACCATGGACAGCGAGGTCTTTATGCACCTGCTGGTCACCCAGCTGCGCAACCAGGACCCCAGCTCGCCCATGGACACCAATGACATGATCGCCCAGACCACCCAGCTGGCATCCATGGAACAGCTCACCGCCATGGCCAAGATGGACGAAGAGAACTTCTCCCTGCAAATGCGTATCGCCGCCGCAGCCCTGATCGGCCAGAACGTCACCTACACCGACGACGACGGCGCGGCCGTCACGGGAACGGCCCAGTCCGTCTCCTACGCCGCCGGGGTTCCTACCGTCAACGTCAACGGGCAGGACATCCTGCTGGACCGGATCTCCGGAGTCGTCTCCGCCGGATCCACCCCCAAAGCACCCACTGCATAACCCTCCCTCCCGGCACCACCCAAGCTGAAAGGCGCAAGCCATGCTCCGCTCCCTTTACTCCGGAATCTCCGGTCTCCGTTCGCACCAGACCATGCTTGACGTCACCGGCAACAACATTGCCAACGTCAACACCTCGGGCTACAAGGCCACGGCCGTGCAGTTCCAGGACACCCTTTCCCAGCTGACCCAGGGCGCCACCGCCCCGGGCGCCAACAACGGCGGCTCCAACCCGGCACAGGTAGGCCTCGGCGTGCTGGTTTCGGGCATCACCACCAACTTCACCCAGGGCTCGGCACAGTCCACCGGCCGCGCCACGGACCTGATGATTTCCGGTGACGGCTACTTCGTCACCCGCCAGGGCGACCAGACCACGTACACCCGTGCCGGCGCCTTCGACGTCGACGCCTCCGGCCGCCTGGTCACCACGGACGGCAAGATCGTCCAGGGCTGGACCGGCGTTGACGGTGTGATCAACACCGGCGGCGCCGTTGGCAACGTCACCCTCCCGGACGGAGCCATCTCCCCGGCCAAGGCCACGGCGAACGTGACCATGGGCGGTAACCTGCCTTCCGAGACCCTGCCGGCCGATGCAACGACCGTTCCGCCCCGCCCGGCCGGCACGATCGTCCGCGACATGACCGTCTACAACAACAACGGCGTGGCCAGCGTTATCCCGCTGACCTTCACCCGCACCGGCACCGGCTGGTCCGTCTCCGCGCCCGGTTCAGCCCCCGCAACAGCGAACCTGAACTTCACCGACGGCAAGCAGGTGGCCGGGAGCGATGCCTCCATCACCGTGAACGGCGCGAAGGTGGACCTGACCGGACTGTCCAGCTACGCCGGCGTCAGCACCGCGTCGGTCACCGGCCAGGACGGCCGTGCGGCCGGCACCCTGGAGTCCTTCTCCATTGCCAAGGACGGCACCCTGATCGGCTCCTTCACCAACGGCGCCAAGCAGTCCCTGGCCCGCATCGCCGTCGCCACCTTCACCAACCCCGCCGGCCTGGAAAAGGCCGGCAACTCCGGCTACACCGCCACCGTGAACTCGGGCAATCCCGTCCTCGGCGGCCCCGGCGATCCCGGCATGGGCAATGCCATTGCCGGCTCGCTGGAAATGTCCAACGTGGACCTGTCGCAGGAGTTCACCAACCTGATCGTGGCCCAGCGCGGCTTCCAGGCCAACGCCCGCATTATCACCACTTCGGATGAAGTGCTGCAGGAACTGACCAACCTGAAGCGCTAACCCGGTTCCGCCCGAACGGCCCCGCTGCACCGCAGCGGGGCCGTTCGGCGGTTAACCGCCCGGCGTCGTCCGGGAATTGCTTACAACGGCGCGCCCGCGGCCGAAAGTAGGGGTGAGGGCTTATCGGAGTCCCGCGGAACGGACCAGGACGGGGCAATGATTGTACTTACGCGTCTGAACGATGCCCAGTTTGCCATCAACCCTGACCTGATCGAGCGGATCCACGCCAACCCGGACACCACCCTGGTGATGGTGGACGGCTCGAAATACATCGTGACTGAAAGCATGCAGGCCGTCATCAACGAGATTGCCGCCTACCGGGCACTCGTTATCTCCATGGCGAGGGACATTCCCCCGCAGGTCCACGAAAGGCCCGGGCTGGGGCTGGTTCCCGAGGTCTTTTCGCCCGGACCGTCAGGCGATGCCGGTGACCATGCCTCGCCCAGCAAGACAGTGCCCCTTCGCCCTAGGAACAACTAATGGATCCAGCAACAATAATCGGCCTGGTGCTCGCCTTCGGCTCGCTCTACGCCATGATCACGCTTGAAGGGGCGCACGTTTCCGCGCTTCTGCTGCCGGCCCCCATGATCCTCGTGTTCGGTGCCACCATTGCCGTGGGGCTGGCAGGCGGCACGCTGAAGGACTTCCTGATCTCGTTCAAGTCCCTGCCGCGCGCGTTCATGGGCAAGACCCCGCAGCCGCAGGAGACCATCGATCGGGTGGTCCTGCTGGCGGAAAAGGCACGCAGCGAGGGGTTGCTGTCCCTGGAGCAGGACGCCGCCGAGGTGGACGACCCGTTCCTCCGCACAGCACTGCAGAACATTGCCGACGGCACCGACGGGGACGAGCTGCGTATGCTGCTCGAAGACGAACTGGCCACCAAGACCGCCAGCGACAAGATCGCGGTCAAGTTCTTCAACAGCTTGGGCGGCTATGCGCCCACCGTCGGCATCATCGGTACCGTGGTCTCGCTGACCCACGTGCTGGAAAACCTTTCCACCCCGGACCACCTCGGACCCATGATCGCCACCGCCTTCGTGGCCACTCTCTGGGGCCTGCTGTCCGCCAACTTCATCTGGCTGCCCATCAGCACCCGGCTCAAGCGCCTGGCCGACCTCGAAGCCGAGGAAATGACCCTGCTCATGGAAGGCGTGCTGGCCGTGCAGGCCGGCAGTCAGCCGCGGCTGCTGGGCGAACGCCTGCGCGCCATGGTCCCCGCCCACGCGCTGGGGACCAAGGAGAAGGCGGACAAGGCCGATAAGGCAGAGAAGGTCCAGGACGCGGCGTGAGCACCAGCAAGCGGCGCAAGCCGAAGGTGGAGGAGGAGAACCACCCGGACGAACGCTGGATGGCCTCCTACATGGACATGGTCACCGTACTCATGTGTATGTTCATCGTCCTGTTTGCCATGTCCAGCGTGGACCAGCAGAAGTTCGAACAGCTCAAGGATTCCCTCGCCACCGGCTTCGGCGCCGCGGAGACCAACACCGTGGACACCGCCGTCGGCATCATTGTCCCGCCCGACAAGGTGGATGACGAGGAAATCATTGAACCCGACGCCTCCCTGGCCGCCAAGGAAGTCGACGACCTCACCGCACTCCAGGACGCCATCTACGCCGGGCTGCAGGAAAAAGGATTGGAAGACGCCGTCCGGTTCGAAATGGACGAACGCGGCCTGACCATCCGCCTGGTCAGCTCCGAAATGTTTTTCGCGCCGGATCTGGCCGACCTGACCGCCGCCGCAACCCAGGTCCTGGACACCGTGGGTCCGGCGCTCGCACCCACCACCTACCAGGTATCGGTGGAGGGCCACACCGCGCAGGTCCGCCAGTTCGCCAGCGACCCGCTGGACTGGGAGCTTTCCTCCTCCCGGTCAGTGAACGTGCTGCGGTACCTCGTGGCCAACGGCGGCGTGCTCCAGGGCCAGATCAAGGCCGTGGGCTACGGTGAGTCCCGGCCCCTGACCCCCGGGACCACGGCCGAGGAACTGGCACGCAACCGCCGGGTGGACATTGTGGTCCTGTCCGGGCAGAGCGAGGATGTCCGTTCCCTGATTCCCGGAATCGTGGCCGAGCGCCAGGCTGCGGCCGGCAACTGACCGCGTTCCTTACGCAACCGGCCACCCTGCCGATAGTGCGGGGTGTGACGGTCCAAGAATCACCTCCCTTAAGCGCGCCCGCAAAGAGCGTGCCAGCCAAAGCCAGGCCGGTAGAAGTCTATGACTTCAGCCGGCCCACCACCCTGGCCCGTGAACATGCCCGGGTACTGGAAATGGCTTTCGACACCTTCGCCCGCCAATGGGGAACCCAGCTCACCGCCAAGGTGCGTGTGCTCTCGCAGGTCACCTCCGAGCAGGTCCAGGTCCTCAGCTACGACGAATACGCCGCTTCCCTGCCGGACAACACCGGCATGGTGCTGTTCAACATGGCCGCCACATCAGCCAAAGCGGTGATCCAGTTCCCCATGGACGCGGCGTTGTCCTGGGTAGGGCACATGCTTGGCGGCACCGGATTCCAGAGCGCGCCCGAGCGTAAGTTCACGCACATTGAACAGGCGCTGCTGGGCAAGATCATGGACGACGCGGTGGAGGACCTGCACTATTCCCTGGGCCATCTGCTGACCTCGCCGCTGACCCTCGCCTCCGTCCAGTACAACTCGCAGTTCGCGCAGGCAGCGGCCTCCGGAGACCCGATGATCGTGGCCACCTTCGAAATGGTGGTTGGCGAAACCACCGCTCCGGCCACCGTTGCCATTCCCGCCGCCGCACTGCTTCCCCAGCTGGACCCGCTGGGCGCCCAGTCCACGCACGCCACCCCGGCCGAGCTCATCCAGATGCAGCTCACGCACGTCCCCGTGAAGGTCTGCCTGCAGCTGGAACCCATCGTGGTGAAGCCCGCCATGGTCCTGAACCTTGCCGTGGGCGACGTCCTGAACCTGGGGCACCCGAGGCACCGCCCGCTGAACGTCACCGTTGACGGACAGACCCTGGCCCAGGCCGCCGTAGGAGCCAGCGGGTCACGCCTTGCCGGCAGCATCGTCAGTATCGAGGAGAAGTAGCCATGTCCAGTCCCCACAGCCTGCACGCTGATGCCGTTTCCGCGCTGGTGCGCGGCCTGCCCACCCCGCTGGTGCTGGAACCGATCCCGCACACCGGCGCCGGAGTGCCGGCGTCGCACACGGCCGCTGCCGTGACCGCCTCCTTTGTTGGAGCCGAGTCCGCGGATCTCGCCGTCATCCTGGCCAACGCCTCCCCGCTGGCCGACGTCGCCGGCACCGACTCCCCGCTGGTGTCCGCCGCCGACGTCCTCCGGCCGTCACTGGAAGCCGCCAGCGCCACCCTCGGCGTGGGCGTGCTGGGTGAAGCCCGCACCGAAGACGCCTCGGCGCTGTTCGCCGACCCGGACAGCGTGGTGTTTGAGCTCCGCTCGGCCGAAGGAACCGCCGGCTGGTTCGCCATCCGCCTGCGGGACACCCCGTCCGTCCAGGGCGGCGCCGCCGACGACTCGATCGTCGCGAAGATGGGCCGCATCAACAATATCGAAATGGCACTGACGGTGGAGATCGGCCACACCCGCATGTCCGTTCGCGACGTCCTGAACCTCGAACCCGGACGGGTGGTGGAACTGGACCGTTCAGCCGGCGCCCCGGCGGACATCCTGCTCAACGGGCGCCTCATTGCCAACGGCGAGGTGGTGGTCATCGATCAGGACTACGCCGTCCGCATCACGAAGATCCTGGATGTGGTCGAGGGGCTCAATTAGTGGAAACACTTTTTCTGGGACTCCGTGTCCTGGTTTCCCTGGGCGCCGTCCTCGGCCTGTTGTGGTGGCTACAACGCCGCTTCAGCCGTACCGCCGGCGCCGGACGCGCCGAGCAGGTACCGGTCCGGGTAGTCAGCCGGCAGCCCATCACCCCCAAGGCCTCCGTGGTGGTCGTGGAAACCGGCGGGCAGCGTTTCCTGCTCGGCGTTACGGAAGGTTCGGTCAACGTCCTGCACACCTCGGACCTTCCGCCGGAAACGGACACGGCGGAGCTGGCCCCGGATGCCGGATTCGCCGCATCGCTGCAGGCCGCCGCGGACGGTGCGCAGTATGCCGCCACTGATCCCACCGCCGGGACCCTTTCCGGCTCCGACCCGGCCGCCCC
>NZ_JBNHFG010000056.1:0-8123 GCF_059090025.1 Arthrobacter sp. Y3224198 | reverse complement strand
CCGCCGCACCCGCCTGGAGGCCGCCGCCCTGGCGGCCGGGGTCCTGGCGAGGGCATCCGCATGAGCGTGAAAATCATCCACCGCCCGGCCCGGACCACGGCACCGGCACGCGGGCTGGACCCCTTCACCATGGACGCCCCGCCGCAGATGGAGCAGGGCAAGGGCGGCATGAACATGATGTCGCTGGTCCCGCTGCTGGGCGCCGGCGTGTCGATGACCGTGATGATGCTTTTCCGCGGTTCGCCCCTGGCGGCGGTGGGGGCCCTGATGATGATCGTGACCATCCTGGCATCCGTGATCATGATGGTGAGCCAGCGGGGCAAGCAGGGGAAGCAGCGGAAGGACCAGCGGGAGAACTACCTCGAATACCTGGAGCGCTGCCGCACCACGCTGCGTTCCGAAGAGCACACCGCGGCGAAGGTCGCCCGGGTGGCCAGTCCCCCGCCCGAGGCGCTGTTCGACATTGTGCGCAACACCCGGCGGGTCTGGGAACGGCGGCGCCACAACGAGGATTTCCTGGACGTACGGATCGGCAGCGGTCCGCGGCAGAACCGCGAAGTGCAGATCATGAACTCCGGCTCGGCCGTGGCCCAGGGCGACACCTTCATGACCACCGAACTGGAAATCCTGAAACGGCGCTACGAGTCCAGTCCCGAACTGCCGCTCACCGTTCCGCTGGACTGCGCCGGCAATGTCAGCATTGTGGGTTCGCGGGACTTCGTACTCCGGGTCGCCCGGCTGCTGCTGGTCCAGGGCGCCGCGTTCCACTCGCCCGAAGACCTCCACCTGGCCCTGGCCGTGCCGGAGGAGGAACGCGGGAACTGGGAGTGGGCCACCTGGCTGCCGCACCTTGCCGACCAGAAATCCACGCACCGCACCGGCCCCGTTCGGCGGCTGGCCCCGTCCATGGATGCCCTCTCCGACCTGCTGGGGGCGGACCTGCACGGACGCTCAACGCTGGCCGCGGAATCGCGGAAGAACTTCCTGCGCGGCGGCGTCGGAACCGCGCTGCCCCGCCTGCTGGTGGTGGCCGACTCCTACGGCGAACTGCCGGTGGAGCTGGCCGTCCCCGACAAGCAGGCCTCCCCCGGAGCCTTGGGCATCACCACGCTTTTCCTTGTGCAGGAGCGCAAGCAGGAACCCGGCGAGGTGGCCATCCGCATCAGTGAGGACGGCACCGGTTTCCGCGTGGAGAACTACCGCGGGGATCCCGTGGAACCGGTGGTGGAAGCCGGCACCCTGGACGAGCTTCCCGTGCCGCTCGCGGACGCGCTGGCCCGGACCCTGGCCCCGCTGCGGCTCTCGCCGGATTCGCTGGAACACGACTCCGCGGAGAGCTCCGAAGGATTCCTGGAGATGCTGGGCCTGTCCCCGCGCCTGGACGAGGCGGACATCCGCCGGCTGTGGAAGCCGCGGGGCGAGGTGGATTTCCTGCGGGTTCCGCTCGGTCCCGATGACCGGGGCCGGCCGGCACTGCTGGATTTGAAGGAATCGGCCCAGTTCGGGCACGGTCCGCACGGTCTGTGCGTGGGTGCCACCGGTTCGGGCAAGTCCGAAATGCTGCGCAGCCTGGTGGTGGGCCTGCTGGCCACCCACTCCCCCGACGTCCTGGCGATGGTACTGGTGGACTACAAGGGCGGCGCAACCTTTGCCCCGTTCGCCAACGCACCCCAGGTCACCGGTGTCATCACCAACCTTTCCGACGACGTCAGCCTCATCGAGCGCGTCTACGCCAGCCTCTCCGGCGAGATCCAACGACGCCAGGAAGTACTGAAGGATGCGGGCAACCTGGCCAACATCACCGACTACCAGCTGCACCGGCAGGAGCTGCTTGCGCAGGGCAAGGACCTGGCACCGCTGCCCCACCTGGTGGTGATCATCGACGAGTTCGGTGAGCTGCTCACCGCCCGCCCGGACTTCATTGAGCTGTTCCTGTCCATCGGCCGGATCGGCCGCTCCATCGGCGTCCACCTGCTGCTCTCCAGCCAGCGGATCGAGGGCGGCAAGCTGCGCGGCCTGGACACCTACCTGTCCTACCGCATCGGACTGCGCACCCTGTCCGAAGCGGAGTCCCGCACCGTCCTGGACACCCCCGATGCCTTCCACCTTCCGCCGGTGCCCGGATTCGGTTACCTGAAGGTGGATACCACCACCTACACCCGGTTCAAGGCCGGCTACGTCTCCGGTCCCCTGGAAGTCGAGGAAGAGGACGAGCCGGAGACCAACGACGCCGGGCAACCCGCGGTCCTGACGGTGCCCCGCTACGCCGCCACACTCGAAGACGCCGCCGTGCAGCGGGCCGATGCCGCCAAGCCGGCGTCCACCGCCGGGTCCAAGCGGACTACCGGCCCCACCGTGCTTTCCACCCTGATGGACACGCTGGCGAAGTTCCCGCGCGCCGTTGCGCCCATCTGGCTCCCCCCGCTCCCCGGCGGCATTGCCCTGGATACGGCCGCGGGCGGCCTGGACGTCACCAGCCAGGGCATCCGGCTGGCCACAGGCGGCGGACTGAAGATCCCCGTGGGGCTGTTGGATGACCCGGCGAAGCAGTGGCAGGGCATCTGGGAACTCGACCTCACCGCCAACGGCGGAAACGCCGCAATTGTCGGCGGCCCGCAGACCGGCAAGAGCACCGCCCTGCGGACCATCGTCGCCAGCCTCTCCCTGACCCACAGCCCCGCCGAAGTAGGCATCTACGCCGTGGACCTGCTCGGCAGCGGCCTGGTTCCCCTCGAAGGACTGCCGCACGTGGGCGGTGTGGCCGTGCGCACCAACCGCGAAGTGGTCCGCCGGACAGTGGATGAAATCCTCGCCATGCTCTCGCAGCGCGAACGGATCTTCGAGAAGTACCAGATTGACTCGCTGCCCACCCTGCGCCGCCTCTGCGCCCAGGGCAGCATCCCCGAGCTCCCCAGCGCCGACATTGTGATGGTGCTGGACGGCTACGGGCAGCTCTCGGACGAATTCGAGGAAATCGAAAAGTCCGTCCACGCCCTGATCGGCCGCGGCGGCGGGTACGGCATCCATGTGGTGGTGACCTGTTCCCGGATGAATGAGATCCGCATAGCCCAGCAGAGCTTCTTCGGGAACCGCGTGGAACTGCGGCTCTCCGACCCCGGGGAATCCGCCCACGGGCGCAAACTGGCCGAATCGGTCAGCCCGGGCACCCCCGGCCGCGCCATGACGGACCGGAAGCTGCAGGGACATTTCGCCCTGCCGCGTATCGATTCCAATCCCGACCAGGACACCGCCATTGCCGGCATGCGTGACCTGGTGGAGGCCGTCTCCGCCTCCACTGACGAGCGTGCCATGCAGGTGCGTGTGCTCCCCGCCGTCGTGGACGCCGCCGTCGCCCCCACCCCCGCCGCGCCGGCCACGGTGCCGCTGGGTCAGCGCGAAACAGACCTGGGCACCGAACTGCTGGACCTGCACAACAAGGAACGGCACCTGGTGGTGATGGGCGACGACGGCGCCGGCAAGACCAACGTCATGCGTTCCGTGATCCGGCGGCTCGTGGCACAGCACGACGCCGACGACATTGTGTTCGCCGTGTTCGACCCGCGACGGACCCTGGCCGACGAGGTGCCCGATGCCTATCTGGGCGGCTATGCCACCAGTGCCGCGCTGGCCGAACAGCTGGCCGCCGCCGTGGCCGCAGAGCTGCAGAAGCGGGTCAACGCCACGCCCGAGGAAGTGGCAGCACTGCCCCGGGTGGTCCTGGTCATCGACGACTACGATGTGCTCACCGCCGGCGGGTCCTCCCCGCTGAGCCGGCTGACCCCGTTCCTGCCGCTGGCACCGGAAATCGGCCTGCACGGCGTACTGTCCCGCCGGGTACGCGGCGCCAGCCGGGGCATGTACGAGTCCTTCTTCACCGCCCTGCGCGATTCCGGCGCCGCGGCGCTGATCCTCTCCGGCGACCGCGGCGAAGGAACGCTCATCAACGGCGTCCGTGCCCGGGCCCTCCCGCCGGGACGGGCGCAGCTGGTCCAGCCCGGCCGTCCGGTACAGACCCTGCAGCTGTTCTGGAACGAAACGGCAGATGAGGCGCTGGCGGAAGCAGCCCGGCCATGAGCCAGGACTGGACCGTCATCGGGCTGCTGGAACCCACCCAGCCCAGGATCATAGACGCCCTGGTCGCAGCGTTACCCGGCCTTACCCTCCGCCAGGCAGCGGAGAACACGCTTCTCGAAATCGTGGACGACGCCGATACGGTGCTGCTCGCACTGGAACTGCCCCGACGGATTCAGGTGCCGGAGGAAGCCCTCCGCCTGCTGGCAGGCGCGCCGGTCAGCGCACCGGCTTCCGCGGTGGTGCCTGCCCTGTTCGCGCCCGGCGGCAGCGGCCGCCCGGAGGATCCGCTGTGGTGGCAGGACATTCACGCCCTGGGCCCGCAGCCCGGATCCGGAGAATTGGCGGACCGGCTGTGCCACGCTCTGGCAGCTCTGTGCACCGGAGTAGTAATTGCACCGTTTGGGGAGGCCGGCAATGACTGAACCTGCCTTCGACCTGGTCCTCGGGTCCAGCGCCGTCCTGTTCCAGGACAAGCCCGTGGCGGCACTGACCCCCTGGGTGCTGCGGGCCCACAGCGCGGCGGCAGCAGCCGGCCTGGGCTTTGTCCTGCTCACCCCGGGCAGCACCCGGATCACCCTGCCCCTCTCGGAACTGCTGGGCAGCACCGGCGGTGACTGGCTGGTCACGGGCTCCGACGGCTCCCTCTACAACGGGATGACTGGACGCGAGTATGACTGGTCGGATGTTTCCCTTACGCCCCGGGATACCCTGGCGCAGGACTTCCTGGCCGTCGAACCCCAGCAGAGCGGGTACCTCCACGTGCGGGCCGCCACATTACATCCGGCCTCCTACCGGACCCGTGCCGGCAGCTTCACCGAACAGGTCTTTGCCGCGGTCACCGGCCTGCCGCCGCGCGGGTGGGGTGTCTGCGAACCCGTGAGCGAGCCCTGGGATGCGGACGCTGCGTCGGCCTTCTGTTACGACCGCTCCCCCGAAACCACCCGGCTCGAGGTGGTGGGGCACGCCGCGGACCAGGCCGCCGACCCCCCGGCTGCCGCCGGTTCCGTTGGAGTCATGACGGTGGAACGCACATCCCGGGGTGTCCTGGAAACCATCGAGCTGCTGGCTTCCAGCCAGGACCCGGCCAATCCGGAGCAGCTGGCACGCTTTGCGGAGGGGGTCCACCGGGCGCGTGCACGGATGGCGGTACTCGGCCAAGGCGTCGGCTACCTCAACCTGAACCGCCCGGCCAGGTTCACCGGCCTGGTGGTACCGCGCTGCGCAGTCTTTGGCCCGGAAGCGCTTGCCGGTGCCGGGCCGCAGCAGGCTCTGGCCGCAGCCGGGCCCGGAGCGCGGCTCACCGGTGCAGCGGCATTCCAGTCCCTGGTGATGGAATACCCGGACGAACCGGAGGCCGGCGGGATGCACCCGGTGGAGGCGTACGCCAGCCTTGCCGCTGCCCTGGGTGCGGCGGAAGCCGACGGGCTGTCGGGACGCTAACGGCGGTTGCGGCTGCCGCCGGGTACGGACTTAGGCCGGCGCGGCCCTAGGCCGGCGCGACGGTGAAACTGCGGTCGCCGAAAAACACCGTGCTGCCGGCCGGAGCCAGCACCGGGCGGGCCGGTTCCAGTTCCTCGCGCAGGCCCTCGGGTGTCACCACGGCGCTGCCGTTGGTGGAATTGCGGTCCGTCACCCAGATGCCGTTTGGATCGGCCTGCAGGTGCAGGTGCGTCTTGGAGACGGACCGGCCCATATCGGCGAAGTCGAGCAGCTGGTCGGCCGTTTCCTGCGGTTTCGGAGACGGATTGCGCCCCAGCAGGGCCGTCCCGGTAATCACGGCGGAGGCGCCGTCGTCAAAGCGGATCCGGACCCCGTCCGCCCGGCGCCGCCGGGCCACACGGGTCATTTCCAGTTCCTCGTCCGGATGGACACCCGGCGGGGCCGGCACGGGCGCGGCAACAGGCACCACCGGCTGTGCAGGCACGGGCACGGATTGGAACGGCATGCTTCGAACCGCCGGAGCCGCAGGGGCCGTCTGGAATGGGGCCGCGTGGAACGGGCCCCGACCCGGCTGGGCCGGCGCGAACGGGCCGGGACCCGGCTGGGCCGGCGCGGAAAAGCCTGGAACGGAGGTCAGCGGCCCCTGTCCGGCCGGCCCCGCGGGGAGCGGCCCGGCAGGCGTGGACGCGGCGCCCCCGGGGCCGCCCGCCCGGTGCGTGCGATCCCTCAGGCCGGACGGCGCCTGACCCGGGACACCCAGTGCGGCCTGCCCGGATGCGCGCAGTCCGCCGGTGAGCAGCGGGTTCCGCCCTGCCCGTACGTCGACCACCAAGGTGCCGGCCACCTTGTCATGCCAGCCCTGGCGCTGGCTGTTCCGGTCCCACACGTTGGAGACCAGCATCAGCACCGGTCCGGCAACCGTGACGCCGGACAGGCCCAGCAGCACGTTGCGCAGCAGGACCGGGAGCATTCCCGGTGCCTGCCCGTCCTCCCCGGTGGTGCGGATGCCCAAAGCCAGGTTTCCAGGCGTTTTGCCGGATCCCGCTTCCCAGATCCACATCCACAGCGCATAGGCCCCGGCCAGCGCTCCACCGGTAGCGAACCCTGCAGTCACTGCCTCGTCACCGGGCAGCGCCAGCGAAAACAACGCCGGCGCGGCGACCAGCAGCGCCACGGTGGGGAGCGCGTCGAGCAGCTTCGCTCCGAGCCGCTGTACCGCTGTGGCGTTAACGAGATTCGTGCATGGCGCCATCTAGATGTTCCTTGTCATTCTGCGTGCCGGTCCGTGCATACCGGAGACGGCGGGGACGGGAGCCTGCCGCCCGGTTACCGGTTCTTCACGTTCGGCGAGCTGGTCCAACAGGGGCAGATCCGCCGACGTGACCAGTTGGGACGTCACGGCGTGTTCCACCAGGCGGGCACGCCGGTTCGACGCCGGCTTCCCCTCCTCGCCGCGCAACCCGGCAACACCCACACGCGCCAGCTTGTCGCAGACATTGTCCAGTTTCCGGTTGAAGCGGGTTTGTGACCACCCCAACCGGCGGGCTGCCTCGGCGGAGGTCGGCAGTGCGCTGTAGCCGGTGCCGTCCCGCCGGAGCAGCGGCTCGGCCAGGGCCACCATCACCGCTTTTTGGGTTTCGGTGAAGAGTACCGGGCCGATGGTGGTTTCGCCGCCGTCGCCCACGCTGAGCGGATCCTGCCGGAACGTGGGCGTCTTGAGATGCACGTCAAACTCGTATGTGGTGGAACCGGCGCTGAAGATCACCCGGGTCTGTTCGAAGACCACCGGCATCCGGGCACCGGGGGCAAGCCAGGCCTGCATGCCGCCGCCGGAGTCGGCAATGGTGGCGGAGATGCGGCTGCCGATGTTCGTGAGCCACCAGATGCCGTTGTCCTTGGCCACGCTGAGGAACTTGCGGTGCAGGTAGGGGTTGTCATCAATCGCCAGATCACCCTCCCGGCCAATGCAGAATACCGCCGTGTCCGCCGGCTCATACCATTCGCCGCAATACTCTATGGCAAGCTCCCCCACAGTGTTCCCCCTCATCCGGTTGCCCGGCTGTCCGGACGGTTCCCCCATGGTTCCGTTCCGTCCCTCATTGTCCATGCGCAAGCACCTGTTCTCACTGCGGCGCGCAGAAGGGCACGGGCGCCGACGATTTGCCGTTGTCCCGTGCCACCTGCACCTCGATGCAAACCTGCGCTCCCCCTCCCGACGGCGGAACCTGGGCCTGTGCCTCGGAGGTCCGGACCAGTTCACCCTTGGCCGTGGCGCTGACGGTCCGCCAGAGGTAGATATCCCCGGCCTGCGGCGCGGGGTTTTCCCAGGTGAAGACCACTGCTCCGTCCGATACGGCAGCGGAAAGCGATTCCGGCGGCGACACCGTGCCTTCGTTCGCTGCCAGGGCATCCCGCGCCGATTTGGACGGCGTGGGCAGTGCGCTCTTGGGCGCGGTATCCGGCAGCAGCAGTGCTGCGGCCACGATGCCCACAGCCGCAGCTGCGGCTGCTACGGCGGAGATACGCAACGCCTTGCTCCGGCTCCGTTTGGGCGCCTCCGGCCACCGCAGCGGCTGGGGCTGTGCCGCCGTGCCCGGCGCGGCCCGCGG
>NZ_JBNHFG010000055.1:0-8553 GCF_059090025.1 Arthrobacter sp. Y3224198 | reverse complement strand
GCTCGGCTCGATGCCCTGGGCGTGGCGGCCGCACTCGGGGGAGCGGTGGCCATGGCCGCCGGCGTGGTCCTGACCAAGAAGTGGGGCGCGCCGGACACACTGCTGGCCGCCACCTCCTGGCAGTTGGTAGCCGGCGGGCTGTTCCTGCTGCCGATGGCCCTGCTGGTGGAGGGGCCGGTGCCCGCGCTGACCGGCATCAACCTTGCGGGCTACGCCTACCTGGGCCTGATCGGCACTGCGCTGGCGTATGTGCTCTGGTTCCGCGGCCTGCACCGGCTGCCCGCTTCAAGCACTGCACTGCTCGGCCTGCTCAGTCCGGTGGTGGCGGCCGGTGCCGGCTGGCTGCTGCTTGGCCAGGACCTGAGTGTTGGCCAGTGCGTGGGCGCCGCCCTGGTCCTCGGCACGCTGGTACTGGCCGGTCCGGCCGGGCACCGGCGAGCCGACGCCCGGCGGGACGCGGACCGTGGTGTGCTGGACCGGTCCGCTGCCCGACCCTGACCCGTCCCGATCCCTGAAGCGAGGTTCCCGTGTTTACCGGTCTATCCGCATTTCCCCTGACCCCGGTGGTCAACGACGCCGTGGACGAGGACCTGCTGGCCGCGCTGGTGGCCCGCGCTGCTGCCGCCGGTGTGGACTCCATTGGGGCGCTGGGGTCCACCGGCAGCTACGCCTACCTGTCCCGCGAGGAACGACGCCGGGCGGCTGCGGCTGCGGTGCAGGCCGCCGGGGACGTGCCGGTAATCGTGGGTATCGGAGCGCTGCGCACCTCCGACGTCCTGCATCTGGCCGAGGATGCGCAGAACGCCGGTGCGGCCGGGCTGCTGCTGGCTCCCGTGTCCTATCAGCCGCTGACCGAGGAGGAGGTGGCCGGGCTGTTTGAAGCGGTCTCGGCGGCCAGCTCGGCGCCCATCTGCCTCTACGACAATCCCACCACCACCCGGTTCGCCTTCACTGACGAGTTCTATGCCCGGATCGCGGCCCTGCCCCGGGTGGCGGCAGTGAAGATTCCCCCGGCCGCCGTGGAGCGCGCAGCCGAACGGGTGCGGCAGGTCCGTGCCGTCCTGCCGCAGGATGTGGCCCTGGGCGTCAGCGGCGACGAGTTTTCCGGTCCTGCCCTGAGCGCCGGGGCGGACGTGTGGTTCAGCGTGCTGGGCGGGACGCTGCCGGAACAGGCGCTCGCCATCACCCGGGCTGCGCAATCCGGCGATTCCGCCGCGGTCCGGGCCCTGTCCGGAAAGCTGCAGCCTCTCTGGGCTCTGTTCGGCCGGTACGGCAGCCTCCGGGTGGTCTCGGCCGTCGCGGCGCAGCTGGGCCTGCTGCCGGTGGAGAACCTTCCGGCACCGCTGCAGCCGCTGCCCGTTTCCGCCCGGGCGGAGGTCGCCGCCGCCCTGACGGAGCTCGGCCTGCCCTGATCGGACGCGGATCCGGCCGAAGCCCCTCCACTTTGGGAAAACGCTTACAGTTCGGGAAATCCCTCCGCTGCGAACCGGCAGGGATTTCCCGAACCGGCAGGGATTTCCCAAACCGGCAGGGGAACCGGAGATGGCCCGCAGAGCACTGCATGACAGCAGCTGACTATCCGCGACACGCTACAGGACGACCTGGGCCAGATAGTCATGTGAAATACATATATTGATCACATGACTAATCGCGAGATGCGGGAACCTACGTTCCTGATCCTCACCGCACTGGCCCGAAGCCGGCACCACGGCTACTCGCTGCTCGCCGAAACCCAGACGCTTTCCGGCGGCCGGGTGACGCTGAAGCCGGGCAGCCTCTATACCACTCTGGACCGGCTACAGGAAGAAGGGCTGGTGGAGGACGCCGGTGAGGAGGTCGTGGCAGGGCGACTCCGCCGGTACTACGCGCTGACTGATTCCGGGGCAGAGGCGCTGGCACTCGAGGCGGACCGGATGGAAGCTGCGGCCAATGCCGCTCGGCAAAGCCTGCACCTGCGGGCCAAGGGGGCTCTGGCATGAGCGACGCCCTGGAACACAAGTACCGCCAAGCGCTGCGGGCCTACCCCGCCCGCTGGCGCGCAGCCCATGCTGAGGAGATGCTCGGCGTGCTGCTCGACGTCGCCGCCGGCGAAGGAAGGCAGGAAGCCACCCGCTCCGAACTCCTGCATCTTGCTCTGCACGGGGCAGCGGCCCGAGTGAACCAATATCTGCCGCGCCGCCGCCGGGACCGGCTGGCCGCCGTCGGCACCATCTGCGGCGCCTCGCTGGCGCTGGTGATGTTGGTCCTGGGTGAACTCGGGCGCTGGTTCCGGTGGAACAGCTACAACCTGGTGGATCAGCCGTTCGGGGCGTTCACTACTCCCGCCGTCATTGTTTTTGTCCTCACCCTCGCGGCGTTCGGAGCCGTGGCTGTGGGGCAGAGCACCACGGCGAAGATCCTGCACGGTGCAGCGGTGGGCGCAGCAGCCGCGATCGGGGTCATCATGGCAATGACCGACCCAAGCATTCCGGTCCATCCGCTGGTGTTTTGCTTCTTCGGTGTCGCGAACCTGCTGGCGATGCTGGGCAACGACGCCCGGACGCCGTGGTTGCGCAGGGTCGTGCTCCTTGGCGCACCTTCCCTTGGTGTTCTCATCACGGTGACCAGCTACCTGCAGGGAGGCGGCGCGCAGCGGACCTTCTGGGGCGGTCCGTATCTCATCAATGACCAGCGGCTGGCGTTCTGGTTCCTGGAACTGCTGGTGATCACGGCACTGCTGGCCGCTGCCGGACCTAGAACCCGGCCGTGGGCCTGTCTATTGCTGGTCCCGCTGGCTTCCCTGCCGCTGTCCGGGCTGTTCCTGACCCTCGGGGGCAACAGCTCGATCGGCCTGATCGGAGTTCAGCCCGGATTCTTCTACGGACTGTGTTCCGTAGCCGGTCTGATGAGTGCCTTGGCGGCGTGGAAGCGCCCGAAGATCAGCTTTTCCAGGAACAGCACCGGGGCCTCCAAGGTCTGATGCCTGTGCCGGGTGTCCCACTCTTTTGGTGCGGACTTCTGCGGCCCACCCGGCGTAAGCCCCTCCACTTTGGGAAA
This sequence comes from Arthrobacter sp. Y3224198, assembly GCF_059090025.1. NCBI lineage: Bacteria > Bacillati > Actinomycetota > Actinomycetes > Micrococcales > Micrococcaceae > Arthrobacter > Arthrobacter sp. Y3224198. The sequence continues at coordinate 5,517 of NZ_JBNHFG010000055.1, read as the reverse complement.
ACGCTTACAGTTCGGGAAATCCCTCCGCTGCGAACCGGCAGGGATTTCCCAAACCGGCAGGGATTTCCCAAACCGGCAGGGAATGCACAAACCGGAAGGGATCCCGGCCCTACACCGCCCGAACCGGAACCTCCGCGCCCGAAACCTCGCCGGCCACGGCAACGCCACCCTCTCCGGCGGCCCGCAGCTCCAGGTACACCTTGTCCCGGGCAAACGGCGTCCGGGCGAACCGGATCCCGGTGGCGTCCCGCAGGGCGTTGGCCAGCGCGGGAGCCACGGGGTTGAACGGGCTTTCGCTCATCGACTTGGCGCCCATCGGGCCGAGCGAATCGTCCGTTTGAGCGAAGAAAATCTCCGTCCGCGGCACGTCGGCAAACGCGGGGATGTGGTAGTTCCGCAGGATCCGGGTCTCCACCGAACCCTCGGCGTCGATCCGCACCTCCTCAAACAGTGCCGCCCCCAGTGCCTGGGCAATCCCGCCCTCGATTTGGCCGCGGCACTGCACCGGGTTAACGACGACGCCGGCATCGGCCGCGTGCACGCTCTGCAGGATGCGGATTTCACCCGTCCCAGCATGCACCGCCACCCGGAAGCCCTGCACGTTGAACGCCACCGAGCGCGGCGTCCCGCCCCAGCGGCCCTCGGCCGCCAGCTCAATGCCCTCGGCGGCGGCCCGGGCGGCGACGTCGGCCAGCGGGACCCGTTCGCCGCCGCACTCCACCGCGTCCGCCAGCAGCTGCACCTGGGCCGAGGTGTTGGAAAACAGGGAGGCGGCGAAGCCCTTGAGCAGCGTGGCCAGTTCCTCCGCGGCGGCCAGCGACGCCTTGCCCGCCACCACGGTGCCGGTGGACCCGTAGGCGCCGGTGTCGTGGTCCACCAGATCCGTGTCCGACTGCCGGACCACAATCCGCTCGGCCCCGGTATGCAGTGCCGTCGAGACCAGCTGGGTGTGCACAGTGGTGGTGCCGTTGCCGAATTCGGAGGTGCCGACGTCGAGCCCGTACCGACCGTCCGGCCGGAGGAAGACCTTGGCATGGCTGATGTGCCCGCGCGGCGGCACGGTGTCGATCATGGCGACGGCGGTGCCCTCGCCGGTCAGCCACTCCGAAGCAGCACCCTCGTCAGCGGAAACCAGTTCCGCCCCGGAGGTCTCCGGCCGTTCCCGTCCCGCGGCCAGCGCCCCGGACACCAGGTCGATGCACTGGTCCAGCCCGTAGCTGCCGTAGTGCACATCCTCGGCCGGGACCGGCGCGGTGGACACCATGTCCTCGCCCTTCGCCACCACGTTCCGGCGCCGGAATTCCAGCGGATCCATGTCCAGGGCGCGGGCCAGCTCATCCATGGCGGATTCGATGGCGTAGATCATCTGGCTCAGCCCGTAGCCGCGGAACGCGCCCGAGGGCAGCGTGTTGGTGTACACGGAGCGGGCGTCCACCTTCTTGTTCGCGCACCGGTAGACGGCGACGGACTCCCCGCAACCGTGGAACATCACGCCCGGGGCGTGGTTGCCGTAGGCGCCGGTGTTGGCCGTGACATCCAGTGCCAGCGCGGTGAGCGTGCCGTCCGCCGCCGCTCCGGCCCGGACCCGGACCGCAAACGGGTGCCGGGTGGTAGTGGCGGTGAACTGCTCCTCGCGGGTGAGTTCCAGCTGCACCGGCCGGTTCAGCTTCAGCGCGGCCAGCGCGGCCAGGTCCTCGGTCAGCATTTCCTGCTTCCCGCCGAACCCGCCGCCCACCCGGCCGGTGAGCACCCGGACGGAGGCCGGCTTTAGCCCGAACACCCGGCACAGGGCGCGGCGGATCAGGAACGGCACCTGCGTGGAGGTACGTACCACCAGCCGCCCCTTCGCATCGAAGTAGGCAATGGAGCCGTGGGTTTCCAGGGCCACGTGCTGCAGCCGCTGGCTTTCGTAGGTGTTCTCATGCACGACGGCGGCTGCCGCCAGTCCGGCCTCCACGTCACCGAGTTCGGAGTGCAGCTCCGCCACAATGTTCCGGGCAGTGCCGGGATGGACTTCGGGGGCGCCGTCGGCCAGTGCGGCATCGGTGTCCAGCACCGCGGGCAGCAGCTCGTATTCCACCTTCAGTGCGCGCACGCCTGCCGCGGCGGCGCCCACGGAATCGGCGACGACGGCGGCCACCCGCTGGCCGCGGAACCGGACCACATTGTCCAGGATCCGGGTGTCGTCGGGATCGTCGGTATGCAGTTCGTGCTGGGCGGTGGAGAACAACTGTTCCGGGGCGTCCTCATGGGTGAGAACCGCTTCAACACCCGGAATAGCCAGAGCGGCGCTCGCGTCAATGGAGACAATCCGGGCGTGCGCATGCGGGGAGCGCAGGATCTTCAGGTGCAGCAGTCCGGGCAGCTCCGCGGCCGGGACGTCCATGGTGTAGCGGGCGCGGCCGGTCACAATGTCCGGTCCGGCCGGGGCGGGGACGCACGCGCCGACGGTCGGTGCGGCGGTCGTGGCGGCGGCGTCGATTCCGTCCTCTGCAGCGTCGTCGGCAGCCGGAACGTCGACCGTCCGGTGCCCGCAGACCGCGTCTTCGACGGCGCGGTAGCCGGTGCAGCGGCACAGGTTGCCCTTGAGGTTCCGCGGCAGGTTCTGTTTCTGTTCCTCGTCAAAAGTCGCCGCGGTCATCACCATGCCGGCGGTGCAGAAACCGCACTGGAAGCCCTGCGCGTCCAGGAACTGCTGCTGCATCGGATGCAGCGCGTCGCCGTCGGCCAGTCCCTCGATGGTGGTGATTTCCCGGCCCTCGGCACGCACCGCGGGGTAGAGGCAGCTGTGCACCGGTTTGCCGTCCACATGCACGGTGCACGCACCGCAGTCCCCGGCGTCGCAACCCTTCTTGACCCCCAGGGTGCCCTGTTCGCGGAGGAAGGTGCGCAGGCACTGGCCGGGGAAGGGAGCGGCCGCCACTTCTTCCTGGTTGATCCGGTAGGTCATTGCATGCCGTCCTTCCGTAGGGGCGGGGGAGCCGGAGCCGCCAGCTGGGTGCGGATCTCCTCTCCGAGCCGGTCCGTCATGTAGTGGCGCCACTCGGGCAGGCCGTGCACGTCGTCGTGCCACAGGTCGGCGTCGATCGCCTCGTTCAGCGCAGTCCGCAGGCCCGGCGCATCCGGCAGCTCGGCAAAGCGCAGCTGGACCGGGCGCTTGGTGGCGGCCGTGACCGTGAGGACAAACCCACCGTCCTCGTCCAGCCGTCCAATCAGCAGTACCCCGGAACGGCCCAGCCGGGTGAGGGACAGCTGCCGGAACGCGGTCCGGGCCCGCAGCGCGGCGGCGGGCAGGCTGATGCTGCGCAGCAGTTCACCCGGTTCCAGCGCGGTGACGCCGTCGCCCACCACCAGCTCCGCCACCGGAACCCGGCGGGAGCTGCCGTCCGGCGACAGGACAAGGGCGACGCCGTCCAGGGCGGCGGTCAGCGAGGTCATGGGGCCGGCGGGCAGGGCGGTGCAGATGTTCCCGCCGACGGTGGACACGTTCCAGACCTTGAAGGAGGCCAGGAAGGAATCGCAGCAGGGCCGCACCAGGTCCAGGGCTTTCCACTGGGAGAGGACGTCCGCCGGGGCGGCATCCGGAAACGCGTAAAGCTCCGCGATGGTGCAGGTTGCCGCGATTTCCAGCCCCGTTTCGGAGACGGTCAGCGGTTCCCAGCCGGCGGCGGTGATATCCAGGAGCCGTTGCAGGCTGTCGCTGCCGTAGGAGAAGAGCACGGTGCCGCCGGCCAGCCACGCGTCGCCGGGGCGCCACTGCTGCGGGTCCGCAGTGCGGATCAGCTCGGAAACGGTGGGCATATCCATGGGTGTGTCCCTTTAACTTGCGTGCAGGCGGTTGAACGGGTGGATGGGGCCGGAGACGGCCCGCAGGGGCAGGCCGCTGGCCGCGGCGCCGGAGCGGGAGGCCACTATCTCGGCGAAAACGGAGACGGCCGTTTCCTCCGGCGTGGCCGCGCCGAGGTCCAATCCTATGGGCGAATGCAGCAGCTGAAGCTGAGCCGCGCCCAGCCCCGCTGCCCGGAGGGCGGCCATGCGCTGGTCGTGGCTGCGGCGCGAACCCATGGCCCCCACATAGGCCAGATCCATGCGCAGGGCTTCGGCCAGCACCGGCACGTCAAACTTCGCATCATGGCTCAGCACACAAACCACGGACCGGGAGTCCAGCCGCCCCGCCTCGGCCTCTGCCTGCAGGTACTTATCCGGCCACTGCACCTGCACCTGGTGGGCGGCGGGAAAACGGTCCTCAGTGGTGAAGGCGGGACGGGCGTCGCAGACGGTCACGTGGTAGCCCAGCAGCCTGCCCTGGCGGGCCAGGGCGGCGGAAAAATCGTTGGCGCCGATCAGCACCAGCCGCGGCGGTGCCAGCCGGGACTCCAGGAACAGGAGGGCGCCGGCACAGTCTCCGTCCCCGGTGCCGTCCAGCTCCACGACGCCGGTGCGGCCGGCCGCGAGCAGGGGAGCAAGCCGGGCGGCGGCGCGTGATGCATCCCCGACCCCGGACAGGACGGCCAGTGCCGGGCCGTGGGCGGCGAGGAGGGCTGCGGGCGTGGCGGCGGTGCGGGCCGGATCAGTGACCAGCAGCGGGAGGGCTGCCTCTTCCATGCCTACGGCAGCGTCAGGCAGCCGCCGGATGAGGGCACAGGGGGCACCGGCGTCGGGCATCTCCGGGAACAGCTCCGGTGCCACGGGCTCGATCAGGACCTCCAGGGTGCCGCCGCAACTCAGCCCGACGGCGAAGGCATCGGAATCGCTGTAGCCGAAGGATTCCAGGCGGGGGCGGCCGTCCGCGAGCACATCCTCCGCCGCGGTCACGACGGCGGCCTCCACACAGCCTCCCGACAGGGAACCGGTGACGTGCCCGTCGGCGCTGATGAGCATGGATGTGCCCGCCGGCCGGGGCACGGACCCGGTGGCGCGCACGATGGTTGCTGCGGCACACGGTCCTCCCGCGGCGGCCAGCGCATCGAGCATCTCCAACACAGCGCCCTGCCCTCCAGCAACGTTGGCCGGCGGCAACCGCCACCGGTCAAACCAGCAACCAAAGCGGTGAGTTCCCCCTGCCGTATAAGGTGGCCGTGAAAAGCCGGGCAGGGGCCTTAAATCCGCAAAACAAATGACATATTCCGGAATGCATAACGGCTCGATAGGCAAACAGGTAAAGGCGGAAGGAATACCCTTTCAGAAGCTGTAACCCGCGCCACAAACCGCATTAGTCCCGGTAATTGCACGGAAGCTTACCACGCTGTCCGGGCCTGCGGGATCCCCTGCCGTTTATGACGGCACCGGACGTCCCCGGGTGCGGGAGAGCAGCAGGTAGCCCAGCAGGGCAGCACCCCAAAGCAGGAAAAGCGGGTCCCAGAGCCAGGCATGCCCAATCATCGCGGGCCGGTCATATCCGCCGGCGGGGCGGACCAGACCGCCCAGGACGGTGGCTGCCACCACGGTGTTGGCGCCGCCGTAAAGCACCAGCAGCACCGCAGCCAGCCAGACGGCGGCCCGCCAGCGCCCGGGCCG
>NZ_JBNHFG010000054.1:0-9477 GCF_059090025.1 Arthrobacter sp. Y3224198 | reverse complement strand
CTGGGCCCGGCGGCGGCTCCGGTTCCGGCGGCGACGGCGGGAGTCCCGGCGACGGGCCGGGCCTGGTTCTGCCGGGCGAAACGCTCGATGACGCGGACGGTCATTTCCGGTGCCAGCAGGGCATGGCCGCCGGCCACGGCGTGCACTGCGGCCACCAGGTCATCCGGGTCGGCGTTCTTGAGCAGGAAGCCGCTGGCTCCGGCCCGCAGTGCGTCGAAGAGGTAGTCGTCGCGTTCAAAGGTGGTCAGGATGATGACCTTGGCGGTGCCTGCGGCGACCACTTCCTCAGTGGCGCGGATGCCGTCCAGCACGGGCATCTGCACGTCCATCAGGATGACGTCTACGGGATGGGCGGCGGCGAAGTCCACCGCGTCGCGGCCGTTGGCCACCTGCCCCACTACGTCGATTTCCTCCTCAACGGAGAGCATCATGGCAAAGCCTGCCCTCACCAGGGCCTGGTCATCGGCCAACAGGACCCGGATCGGTTCCATCGCTAGCATCTCCACTTCCCGGGGATTGGACCCCGCATCGGCAGCACTGCACTATGGCAGCACCGTGCCGCCCCCGGAACCACGGTAGCGGCACGTCGGCGCCCGGCGGGAGCGAAACCCGGCGAGTGTCGGGGATGTGACAGGACTGTGACAGGACGGTGCCGAACAAGACGGACAGCGCCGCTCGTCTCCGGTCCGCCGGCTGGTCAGCGCAGGGGGAAACGTACCCGGACCCGCCAGCCGCCGCCGCTCCGCGGGCCGATCTCGGCCTCACCGCCGTGCAGCGCAGCCCGTTCCCGGATGCCCCGGATACCGAAACCGGACCCGGCCGTGCCTGTGGACCGCGGGCGGCCGTTATCCACGGTTTCCACCTCCACCCACCGCCCGGTATCGGCAGTGCCGGTGCGCAGCGCGACGACGGCGGACCCGGCCGTGGAGTGCCGGCAGACGTTGGCCAGGGATTCCTGCACCGTGCGGTAGATGGACAGGGCCATCGGCGCCGGGACCGCGTCCAGGACCCCGGCTGTGTCTTCGGAGAGGTGGTAGGTGACCTTGAGGCTTTCATGCTCGGCCACCAGTGCCGGCAGGTCCTGGAGGCCGGGTTCGGGGGTCCGCCGCGCGCCGCCGTCGGGCGCCGTGGCGGGTTCCTCGCCGGCGCGGAGCACCCCCAGCAGGGTCCGCATTTCCGATACCGCCTCGCGGGAGGAGGCTTCGATGGTCTGCAGGGCGTCTGCGGTGGCCTCCGGCTTTTTCTCCAGCACGCGGCGGGCGGCACCGGCCTGGACGCCGATCACCGCGATGTGGTGCGCGACGACGTCGTGCAGCTCCCGCGCGATGCGCAGGCGTTCGTCGAGCACCGCCTGCCGGGCCAGCTCGGCCGACTGGGCTTCGAGCTGGGCGGACTGTTTGACCAGCAGCTCCCGCTGGTGCGCGGCCCGCCAGGCACTGATGCCGAAAATAATGGCACCGCCGAAATAGGCCGCATTGATGATCAGGTTGTAGATGGCCAGGGACGCCAGCGGCGGCAGGATCCCGCGGTAGGTCTCATCGCCCTCCATCAGCCGTTCCAGCATGCCGTCATAGGCGGAGGACACCGTGAAGGACAGCAGCACCCACAGGGCCATCACGGCAATCACCACCACGGTGCCCAGCCAGAGGATCCGCCGGTCCCGGGCCCAGGCCGCAGCCGTGTAGAGCGAGGCGAAGTAGGCGGCCTGGAAGGTGAGCTGACCGCCGATTGTAGGGACGAGCAGGGACAGGCACAGGAAGCCGGTGCTGCACAGCAGCATCACCACCACCGGATACCGCCGCCGGACAGCCAGCGGCAGGATGATCAGCGCCAGGGCCAGGTGCTGCACCCAGATGGGCCGGGTTTCGCCGGCGGCAGCCCCGATGCCGCGGCTGATTTCCAGGATCAGTGCGGAAGCCAGCAGCAGTACCAGGGCGCCCACCACGTCATTGCGCTGCTGTTCCCGCGTGGGCCCGGGACGCTCCCAGTCCTCGCCGGTGCGCCACGGCAGCCGGGCACGCCAGCCCGTCCGCGGTCGGGTCTCCTGCTGCTCCTGGTGTGCCGCATCGAAGGCCAGGGTCTCGATCATGGTGCCCAGTCTAGGAGCTGGGCGGGTGCGTGCGGTTCCGCCGCAGGGATGAGGGACCTGCGGCGGATGCGGCGCTTTACCGGCTTTCGGCTGAACCGGTCCCGCCGTCGTCGGAGTCGCGGCAGCCGCCGTCGTCCCGGAACCGGCCCGTTATGGCTTCCCGAGGCTGTACCGGAGGGGAAGGAGTGATTTACTGCGTAGGTAGCGGCAGCGAAACACCGGCGGCCGGACATCAGCGTGGATGACGGGACTTAAAGCATGTTTGTAGAAGAAGCACAGGCGATTCTTCCGGAGCTGGTGGCGCTGCGCCGCGAGCTGCACCGGGACCCGGAAACCGGCATCAACCTGCCCCGGACGCAGGAAAAGATCCTCGCCGCGCTGGCTGGGCTGGACCTGGAGATCACCCTGGGGGTGAAGACCACCTCGGTGGTGGCCGTGCTGCGCGGCGCCGAACCCGGCCCCACCGTCCTGCTGCGCGGCGACATGGACGCGCTGCCCGTGAGCGAACTGACTGATCTGGACTATGCCTCCCTCAACGGCGCCATGCATGCCTGCGGCCATGACCTGCATGTGGCCGGCCTGGTGGGCGCCGCCCGGCTGCTCTGCGCCCAGCAGCAGGACCTCTCCGGCAACGTGATCTTTATGTTCCAGCCGGGGGAGGAGGGCCACGACGGTGCGAGCCTGATGATTGACGAGGGAGTGCTCGACGCCGCCGGTGAACGTCCCGTGGCCGCGTACGGCATCCACGTCCGGCCCGGCCCGCTGGGCGTCTTCCGCACCAAGCCCGGCACCCTGATGGCCGGGGCGAACGAACTGCGGATCACGGTGAAGGGCTCCGGCGGGCACAGCTCGCAGCCGCAGACCGCCATCGACCCGGTGCCGGCGCTGACCGAGATCGCCACGGCACTGCAGACCATGGCCACCCGCCGGTTCTCCGCATTTGATCCGATTGTGCTCACGGTGACGCAGCTGTCCGCCGGCGAAGCGATCAACGTTATCCCCGATACCGCCAGCCTCGGCGCCTCCGTACGCACCCTCTCCGAGGAATCCCTGGACCGGGTGATCGTCGAATCCAAGGCGCTCGCCGAAGGCATCGCGGCCGCGCACGGCTGCACCGCGGACGTGGACTTCACCATCCGCTACCCGGTCACCCGCAACGACGCCGGCCGGACACAGGAAGCCGTCACCGGACTGCGGGAGATTTTCGGCGAGGACCGCGTGCTCGAATCGCGGGATCCGTTGATGGGCTCCGAGGATTTCTCCCTGGTGCTCAACGAGGTGCCGGGCACCTTCATCTTCCTGGGAGCGACGCCGCCGACGCTCAACCCGGTCACCGCGGCCTGGAACCACTCACCGCGGGTGGTGTTTGACGATTCCGTGCTGGGGGACCAGGCGGCAGCACTGGCGCAGCTGGCCTACAACCGGCTTACTTAGGGGTTTCTTCACCCGGTGCGGGCCGGGCCAGGGGTGCTAGCGTCAGGGCATGTCTGCACTGTCGAAGGTCCTGGCCGTTGTCTCCCGTCCCGCGCCGCCGACGTCGGCGCCCCGCCGCATCGGTGCGGTGGCACTGGGATCGTTCCTGGCGTTCGCCGGAACCTCCCACCTCACGTTCGCCCGGCAGGAATTCCAGGCGCAGGTCCCGGACTGGGTGCCGCTGGGCGAGGACGCGGTGGTGCTGCTCTCCGGCGTCGCCGAAATCAGCCTGGGCGCGTCACTGATCCTGCTGCGCAAGCGGCGGGCGCCGGTGGGCCTGGCCGCTGCGGCGTTCTTCGTCGCGATCTTCCCGGGCAACATTTCCCAGTACGTCACGCATACTGATGCGTTCGGCCTGGATTCGGACCGTGCCCGGCTGGTGCGGCTGTTCTTCCAGCCGCCGCTGGTGCTGTGGGCGCTGTGGTCCACCGGTGCGTGGAAGGAACTGCGGGCGGCGCTGCGGGAGGATGCCGGCGCAGCTCAGGATTGAAGAAGCAGTGTGTAGATGCTCTTGATCAGCCCGTCCTCGATGAAACACATGTCGACGCCGGAGAGGACAGGCGGTCGCGTTCATTGAATACGTGCTAGGAGCGCGGGGTCTTTGGCCAAATGACCTTCCCATCAACCTCGACGGTTATCCGTGGTGTGTCCTCAGGGTTGGTCTCATTTAGGGGCTGGCGTGCGTCTTGCTCCCTGGCCCTGCGGCGTTTTTCTCTGCGGAGCTGGCGCCGGGCCCGGCGCTGCTTACCCTCCCGTGCCTCCCGTTCGAACTGCTCCGCTTCCCAGTCCCGGTACCACTGCGGGAGCAGTACCGGGCGGAGGAACTTCGGCAGGAAGAACTGGTGCATCATCGCGATGGTCAGGCAAACACCCCAGATGGTGTTGCAAAGCACCTGAAAACCGGGGATTTTGATGCCTATCTCCTGCAATCCGATAAGCAGAAAGCATCCGGTGACTCCCAGCCCGCCCCAGAACGTCACAAACCCTGCCCGGGAATGCTTGGCCGTTGACTGCGCAGTGAAAACCAACCACGATGTCCAGCGGCCGCTGTAGGCGCGAAGGCCCATCACGATCATCGCCGGACCGAGGCATACGATCAGGATGCCGAGGAAGATGACGGCAATCAGGGGCGGTGAGTCCATGGACGGTTCCTTTAGGGGATTCGGCAGGCGCTCATACTCCTACAGGACGTGACGGCCGACCAGCTGCGAAATCCAGCGAATATCGACGTTTCCCTTGAACTCAAGATGTACCTTGCCCAAACCGCTGAACCAGAGGTCCAGTTCCGCATCAAGATCAAATGTTCCGGCAGTCTCCACGGAAAAAGTCTGGATCTTCGAATATGGCAGGGAGGTGTAATCACGCTTTTTGCCGGTCATACCCTGAACATTCACCGTGATCAGGCGCTTATTCGTAAACACGACATAGTCCCGGATTCCTTTGAATGCCGCAAGCAGATTTTCGCCCTCGATGAGCAGGGGAGCGACGTCGTCGCCCACTTCGGCAGGATTGCACGGTCCGAGCTTGACATAGGACGCATTGGCGAAATCGATCATGGGCCTCACGGTATAGGCCGAAGGTGTCGGGAGCTGAACCGCAACGCCGGTACTACGGCTAAAGAGGAGGTCCGCAGGCTGGACGGCCAGGCGCGTCGACGCCGTCCCCGTGACGACCATCACTGGCGTGGGCGCCCACCGTCGGCCATGAAGTGCCGACTGTAGACAGGGGATGGCGCCGAGGCGCTTCCGTCCCATCCCGATATTTGGCCTTCCGCAGGAAAGAACAGCACCATGCCGCACCGCAACCCGGACCAGATCGCCTCCCTTTCCCCCGTGGAAGGTCCGCTGGACAAGCACCTTCCGTCAGTTCCGGATACCGGCGCGCTGCCGGTCACGGAGACCGGCACGGAAACGGCCGCGGGCACGACCCTTGTTGCCACCGCCGATGTGCTCGCAGCCGAGCCCGCTGCCTCGTCCGCTGACCAGACGGAACCGACCCTGGGCGAAACCATGCCGCCTCCGCCGCCTGCGCCGACAGCGGAGGACGAGTTGGTTGCCGCCGGAAGGCCCGGCAATGCCGGCAAGCCGGGCAAGTCGCCCAAGCCGGGTAAATCGGGCAGACCGGCCAAGGGACGGAAGGTGTCGAAGCAGGCCGTGCCCGGTACCCCGGGTGCACGGAAAGGCAAGCGGATCTGGCTGGCCGCGGCCGGCGTCGTGCTGTTGGCCGGCGGCGCCGTGGGCGGTCACTTCCTGACCGATCCGACCCGGAGCGACGAATACGCCGCCCTGGCCGACGAATCCGCCCAGCGCCAGGCGAATCTGGACAAATCCGAAGAGGATTACCGGACCCTCAACGCCCAATACACCAAGCTCTCCGCCGGTATGACGTCCCGGGAGAGCAAGGTTTCCGCGAGGGAAGCAGCGGTGGCCACAGCGGAGGCCGACGTGAAGGCACGCGAAACGGCAGTGAGCTCCGCCGAAGCCACCAAGGCCGCCAACACCATCACCGACGGCACCTGGACAGTGGGCGCGACGGTCTCGGCCGGTACCTACACCACGACGACGGAGGTGGGGTCGAGCTGTTACTGGGGCATCTACCGCAGCGGTTCGAACGGCGACGACATCATCGAAAACGACATTCCCGGCGGCGGACGGCCGACCGTGACAATCGCGGAGGGCCAGGACTTCAAGTCCAGCCGCTGCGGAAAGTGGGAGAAGCAGTAATGAAGGAAGAGGCTCGGGTGCCGGGTCCGCAGTACCCCGTGCATCCGGCCCGCCCCGTGGCAGGGGGCGCGGCGGTGCCGCCCCCTCCGCCTGCCCCACCGATCAGCTCGCCTGCGCCGATGGATCCGTTCCTGCTGGCGCCGTACCAAACGCCGCCCGATCCCGAGCCTCCCCGGCGCAAGTATGCACTCTTTGCCGGTGCCGGCCTGGTGGTGGGCCTGGGCGCAGGGCTCCTCATCCCGGCCATCGATTTCCCATCCTCGGTGCTGCCTGATGCTCTCGACTCATGCGCCGTGGAGCTGCAGTGGGGCATCGGACTCGGTGACGACGGACAAAGCCTAACGGTCGATGGCCAAGGCGACGACGACGCCCTCGGGGTTCCGTATATGGACACCCTCTGCATCTTGGCCGCTGTTGATACTCCTGATGGCGTGCTCAGCCGAATGGGAAGTACCCGGGCGTTGGACGGCATGCAGGCTGCGGAGTGGGGCCGGATATCTGCCCATTGGACCTACCATCCGGAGGACGGCTTGGACGTGGTTCTTGAGGTCCTGGATTAGGCCGTACGCGTCGAGGCAGCCTGGCCCCGCGTCCCCGTGGAGTTTTTCCTGCCGCTTTGGGATTCTGCTGCCGGTTTGGGAAATCCCTCCGCTGCAAAGCGGCAGGGATTTCCCAAACTGGCAGCGATTTCCCTAAACGGAGCGTCGTGGAGATCCCCAACCCGCTGGCTCGGGCATTCATAGTGCAGTAGATGTCGTATGCGGTCCTTCTAAGCGACATTTACTGCACTATGAACGGCCCCTGGCCGGCAACGCGGGCGAGAATTCCCACGCTGCGAGGCAGGTGGTACTGGTGGGACCCCATGACTCACAGGAGTCACAGTGGGTGGGAAGTTCTCCTCGCCCCGGCCCCGCAGTCACCCACCGACCGCGCGCTGATTTGCCGTTGACGAGCCGCGCACCGCGCCTCCGGCTCCTCCGCACCCCGCCCCCTCCGCACCGCGCCACCGCCCGCCCCCGGCGTGCCAAACCCCGCTCACCCCCTCCCACCCCGCCGCCAACTTCGGCCGAAACCGTTGCGAAAGCATCACGTTGTTCCGGTGCGGGGTCTTTAGGCGCTTAATGTGAAGGAGGTAACGGTAAGTTTGCTGAGTAGTTTTCGCTCCCGGGGTCCCAAGGCCCCAGGACCTGAGGGTCGGGGAGCGGAGACGAGGAACATACGTAACCAAAGTGAAGAGGTCTTGATGTGTGGGAATTCGTGGCGGACCGGTATCCGCAGATTCTGTTCGCCGGATGGCAGCACTTCAGCCTGGTCCTTCAATGCCTGATCCTGGCCACGGTCCTGGCAGTGGTCATCGCCGCACTGGTGTACCGGAATAAAACCCTCACCGGACTGGCGAACGGGGTCTCCGCCGTCGGGCTGACCCTGCCCTCCTTTGCGCTGATCGGCCTGCTGATCGCCCCCGTGGGATTCGGTGCCACCCCGGCCGTGATCGTGGTGGCGTTCTATGCCACCCTGCCCATCCTGCGCAACGCCGTGGTGGGTCTGGCCGGGATCCCGCCCGCCGTCGTCGAATCGGCCCGCGGCATCGGCATGGGCCGGATGCGCACGCTGCTGCGCATTGAACTGCCGCTGGCCTGGCCGGTGATCCTCGCCGGGGTTCGGGTTTCGGCGCAGATGGTGATGGGCATTGCCGCCATCGCCGCCTACGCCCTGGGCCCGGGACTTGGCGGGTTCATCTTCTCCGGACTCTCCCGCCTGGGCGGTGCCAATTCCCTGCAATCCGTGGTGGTCGGCGTCGTTGGCGTCATTGTGCTGGCCCTGATCCTTGACCTTCTCCTGGTCGGCCTGGGCCGGCTCACAACCCCGCGAGGTATCCGTGTCTGAGACTGAATTCCCCAACGCATCCACCCACGACGGCGGCTCCGTCACCGGCGCCAGCATCCTGCTCGAGGACGTGACCAAACGCTACCCGGGACAGGCGAAAGCGGCGGTGGACGGGCTCACCCTGGAGATTCCCAAGGGCAGCATCGTGATGCTGGTCGGCCCGTCCGGCTGCGGCAAAACCACCACGCTGAAGATGATCAACCGGCTCATCGAACCCACCAGCGGCCAGATCATCCTGGGCGGGCAGGACGTCACCGGGATCGACGGCGACCAGCTGCGGCGCGGCATCGGCTACGTGATCCAGGCCGGCGGCCTGTTTCCGCACATGACCGTGGCGGCGAACATCGCCGTGGTGCCCAAGATGCTCGGCTGGGACAAGGAGAAGATCAGCGCCCGCGTGGACGAGCTGCTGGAACTGGTCTCCCTGGACCCGGCGCTGTACCGGGACCGGTATCCCAAGGAGCTTTCCGGCGGGCAGCAGCAGCGCGTGGGCGTGGCCCGGGCCTTGGCCGCGGACCCGCCCGTGCTGCTGATGGATGAACCCTTCGGTGCGGTGGACCCGATCACCCGCCAGCGGCTGCAGGATGAACTGCTGCACATCCAGTCCGAGCTGCACAAAACGATTGTCTGCGTCACGCACGACTTCGACGAAGCGGTGAAGCTGGGGGACTGGATCGCGATTTTCGACGAGGGCGCCCACCTGGTGCAGTACGACTCACCCGACCGCATCCTGGCCAACCCCGCGAACGAATTCGTGGAGAACTTCATCGGCTCCGGCGCCGGCCTGAAGCAGCTCACCCTGACCCGCGTCAACGAGGTGGAGCTGGCCATGCCGGTCACCGCCGCCGCCGGGGACCTGGCCAGCGACACCCTGTCCCGGCTCCAGGGTGCGGGCGAGCAGAACGCCGTGGTCCTGGATGACCGCGGGCGTCCGGTGCAGTGGCTCTCCCGCCGCCAGCTCAGCCGGCTGGACCGGCATACCGACACGCTGGACCCCAAGCTCCCAATCATCGGCAACCAGGCCACCCTCAATGACGCCCTCGACACCATGCTGGTCTCCAGCACGGGCGCCGCCCTGGTGACCGGGCCGCGGGACCGCTTCCTCGGCCTGGTCACCGTGCAGACCGTCATGGAAGCCATTACCTCCGCACAGGAGGCGGCGCTACAGGGCTCCTCCACCGCACCGGTGGGGATCAACAGCGGCATCATCGAGCGCAACGGTGCGGTCGGGTCCGGCAGCACGGCCGCCGACGACGCCGGTGCCGCCGCCGGGCAGGGCTCACGGTGAGCGAGTCCCGGCCGGCC
>NZ_JBNHFG010000053.1:0-10000 GCF_059090025.1 Arthrobacter sp. Y3224198 | reverse complement strand
AGTAACCCATGGCTTACGACTACAAACCCCGGCAGGTAAACAACTGGGACTTCGCCGCACAGACCGCTTACTACCGCGAAAAGTTCGAGCACCAGGAAGAGCTAACCCGGTACTGGAAAGGCCGCGCACGCATGGCCGGCGCCGAGCTGCAGGACACCGCCGCGTGAGCATGCCAGAAGGCTACGTGTGGCCCTCCCAATGCGACCAGTGCGTATCCGTACCCCAGTACGACGCCAGCGGCTCAATGGGACAGGAAACCGTCACCTACGCCCACCAGGACACCTGCCCCAACCACCCCAGGACGTGGAACCAGTGACCAACACCGAACCGACACGCAAACCCCACGAGCTCACCCGCGGAGAGATAGAGCGGCAACTGCACATCACCACCCGGGCAGGGCAGCAGGCACTACTACTCGCCCGCGGCTGGCAGCAACGCGCACTACGCGCCGAAGCAGCCCTAGCCGAACGCAGCCAGCTCGACCAGGAACTAGCGAACCTCACCGCCCAGCTCAACCAGGAGAAGTAATGCCGTTCACCGGGAAACCCGCAATGCACCAACGGAACCACCGCAACGCCCGCAAAACCTACGCCCGAGCCGCACACATCGACGGCCCCCACGGGAAAGAGCCGGCAGTCGCCGTTTTCAGGGCAGGGCAGATCCTCTCCCTACTCCCGCTCACCGAAGCACTCCGACTGAGCGACGAACTCGTAGACGCCACCGAACGACACCAGGAGCCCCAACCGTGAGCCGACCATTCGCCAACCTCTACAGCCTGTTCACCGCGCAGGAACGGTTCTACCTCAAGAACCACGACCTAGCCGAGAACACCTTCGCCCGGCCCAGTCTGCAAGAAACACCCGGCGGCGGCACAGAACCCACCGTGACGATATTCACCCGCGACGAGTTCCGCTGCATCCTCCCCATCGAAGAAGCAATCCGCGTTGCAACCCAAATCGCTGACGCGATCCAGTACCACAAGGAGAACACCCCCGCATGAGAGCACAGCGAGGCTACTGCACCTGCCACACAACGAAAGAGCTAGTCGAGGCCGGCATGCAAGGCATTGACGTACACGAGGGGCCAGGGAACGAACCGTGGGGCGCAACACCCGTTGCCCTCAACAACGACGCAGCCCTAGCCGCAATCGCCACCGGCGGACGCATCAGCACCAGCCTGACCCGCCCCCAGTGGGCCACCAGCTTTGAGGCCGCGCTGAACGAGCCCGACCCCCGCTTCAACTAGACCAACCCAAAACAGGAGACACACCCACATGGCAAACGTAGACAGCATGTACCTCAGCAACTTCCTCAGCGACGTCGAGACCATCGCCGCTGCAGGCGGATCCACCACCACCGAATACAACCGACTCGTAGAACGGTGGCGCGAGTTCAACCAGGACAGCACCGCACGCGCTGACCTCATCGACGCGCTCACCGGCAAAGCCAGCATGAAAGAAGTCAGGGCACTGCACACCGAAGCACTCGTGCAGCACGTCGGCGCCCAGGCCCGGGCAGAAGTACGCAACCGCACAGCAGACGCAGTGTTCACCCCCATCTACAACGAGTACAAGAAAGTCGCGGCCGCGAACTACGAAACGTTCCGCGCCCAGTTCAACAAACTCGCCCAGGACTTCACCAAGCTCTGCACAACCGTGGACCCCGACGCCGACCCCGTAACCCTCATGGAAGCCAGCGACGCACAGCGCAGGGCATGGGCAGCAGCAGCAGTCGAATACACGCGACTCGACGCCATGCTCCCGGTGCTCAGCCTCGCAGCCAAGCACGCCGGCATCCCCATGAGTAACAACGACGCCCTGTTCTCCCTCGCCGTGGACGCCGGCAAGGCACACCGGCGCCGTATCTGGGAAGCATGGGACAACGAGAACAACAGCCGCGGCGGACGTTGGGCCGCACTCATCAAGGCAGGCGCAACCATCGCAGCACCAGCACTCGAGGACCACAAGCCCTACCCGCGACCCGAGCCCTTGTACTGGAAGCAGGAAGTTACCAACTCCGGCGGCATCCGACAGTTCGAGGTGGATCCAGCCGACGAGGAATACGAACGGAACACCCGAACCCCCGCCGCAGCCTAACCAACACCCGCAACACCCCGCCTAGCTCGCTCACTGCCGCCACAGGAGCGGGCTAGGCCCAGTTAACCCACAGACACAGCACGAGCTAACCCACTGAACAAACCACGAGCACACACACGGCAAAGAACACCCCAACACCCCAGGGGGGAGGACCTAAAGCAACCTCCACGAAAGACCGCCGGGGAGGTCAGCCGGATGTTTGTCAACCACTCAACCCGAATCCGAACCCGAAAGGAGCCCGCATGGGCGCCCCCAGAAACATGACCAAGCCCAACTCGCGGGCATACCGGCAGGCTAACCAAGCCATACGGCAGGCACTAATCACGTTGCCCGCTGGTGGCTGTGAGGACGAAGTGCCGGAGATGCCGGCAAGCCGTGAGTGGGATGCAAACGAGCAAGCCCGGTGGGAGGAGCTTTGGACCTCTCCGCAGGCTACCCAGTGGGACGAGACAGCTAAGGGCACAGTGGCGCTGCTGGTGGCTTACGAGAGCTTGCTACTCGGCAGCAAAGGCTCAGCGTGGGTTGCTCAGGAATGCCGGTACGCGGCCGAAGCTCTAGGGCTGACACCAAAGGCTCTTACTGCGTTGGGCTGGCGCATAGCCAATGACGACGAGTAGGCGCAGGGGTAGGGCCGGCGGCACCAGGGTAGCTCAGGCGGACATTCCGTCGCGCCACCACTGGCGCTTCCGGTTCGAGACGGCCGGTTTCGGGGAAGTCGTTTTCTGCATGGCCGGCACTGAGACTCGACGGGTTGTGACTGAGCTACCCCACGAGGCAGGCCACCACTTTTGCTCCCCGCACTATGACCCGGCCCGGTTCGCACAGCTTATGGCGGATCCGGACATATCTCAGGGCTACATCAACGGACTCAAACACAAGGGCAACCCGACCGGGTAGCCCTTTTTACTTTCCACGGCAAAGGAATTAGGTATGGCAACAAGAACAATTACGGTCAACCTGCAGGCGAACGCCTCGGGTATGGTCGCGGGCTTTAGACAAGCCCAGAACGCCGCCCAGGGGTTCGCCACAGGTGCGAGCCGGTTCGCCCAGCAGAACCGCGAAGCAATGGAGGGCGTAGGCAAGGCCGGCATGATTGCAGGCGGGACGCTGGTTGCCGGGTTCGGTAAGGCCGTCAGCACGTTCGCCAGCTTCGATAAGGCAATGTCCGGCGTGCAGGCAGCAACGCACGAGTCAGCGGCCAACATGGACCTGCTGCGGGATGCCGCAGTGGAGGCGGGCGCCGATACTGCGTTCTCAGCCGAAGAAGCTGCAGGGGCAGTGGAAGAACTCGCTAAGGCAGGCGTCTCTACCGCGGATATCCTCAACGGCGGCTTGAACGGTGCGCTTTCCCTGGCAGCAGCCGGTGAACTCGACGTCGCCACGGCCGCTGAACTGGCCGCATCTTCCATGACTCAGTTTGGGCTCAAGGGTTCCGAGATTCCGCACATTGCCGACCTGCTGGCAGCAGGTGCGGGCAAGGCTCAGGGATCCGTGCAGGATATGGGGCAGGCACTAAATCAGGCGGGCCTCGTGGCTAACCAGGTGGGCTTGACCATTGAGGAAACCACGGGCGGACTCGCCGCGTTCGCTTCCGCCGGCCTCACAGGTTCGGATGCTGGCACGAGCTTCAAGAGCATGTTGCAGCGCCTTACTCCGCAGTCGGCCGAAGCGGCACGACTCATGGACGAGCTCGGCCTGTCCGCGTATGACTCGCAGGGCGAATTTATCGGCCTCAGTGAGTATGCCGGGGAGCTGCAGAACGCCCTCAAGGACATGACCAGTGAGCAGCGTAACGCGACTCTCGGCACCCTCTTTGGGTCCGACGCCGTGCGAGCTGCGTCAGTGCTCTACTCCGAGGGGGCTGCGGGCGTGCAGGAATGGGAGGACGCCGTAAACGAAGCAGGGTTCGCCGCTGAAACGGCCGGCCTGCTCCAAAATAACCTCGCCGGCGACCTCGAAAAGCTCGGCGGCTCACTGGATACCGTGTTCCTCAAATCCGGATCCGGCGCAAATGACGTGCTGCGTTCCCTCGTGCAGTCCACAGAGGAATTCGTGGATAAGATCGGCCAGATTCCGACGCCGGTACTCTCGGCCGCAACAGGCATTGCAGGCGTTGCAGGGGCGGGCGTGCTTGCTGGCGGCGCGTTCCTGGCACTGGCGCCGCGCGTGTTTGAGACGGTGGGACACTTCCGCGCCTTGCAGGCATCCTCTCCCCGGCTCGCGTCGGGGCTTGGGAAGGTAGGTAAGGCAGCAGGGCTTGCCGGGGGCGCTCTCATTGCCCTGACCATTGCTAAATCCATCCAAGACAGCATGGCGCCGGCCACGAAAACCGTGGAGGAGTTTTCCCAGTCCCTTGTGGGACTCAAGGACAACAGCGGCGCGATAGATGATGTTTTCGCCAACCTTGAGTTTGAGGAAGGGGACCGCCTCACCGGGAAGATCAATTCCTACGGCGACGCCATGAACCGCCTCGTAAATCAGGGGTTCCAGGACAAGATGCAGTCCTTTGGCTCGACCGTGTTCGGCCTTACGAACAGCTTTCACTACATGGAGGACGCGGTAAAGCAGCAGGACCAGGCACTAGCCGCAGCGGTATCGGGCGGCAGGCTGGATATGGCCGCGCAGGGGTTCCGGGCAATGGCTGATTCCGCCGAGGCGTCAGGGGTGGGGCTGGACGAGGTAGCGAAGCGTTCCCCCGAATACATGGACGCTCTGCGGAACGTGGCTACGAACGCGAACGTGGCACTGACTGACCAGGAGCTTTTGAACTGGGCTATGGGTGAGACTCCGCAGGCAATGGTTGCGGCCGCGGCGGCTTCCGAAGATACCGCCACCGCGATCGGGCAGGTTGCCGGCGAAGCTGAGGAAGCAGCAGCATCCCTTGAGGACGTGGTGGAAGCACTGTTCCTGCTGGGAACAATCACTATGTCCTCCCGGGATGCCACGGCCGCGTTTGAAGATTCCGTGGACGCCGCTAACGAGATGATCGGTCAGCTCGCCAACGGCACCATTGCCCTAGGGGACGTGCTCAACGACAACGCCACCGACTTCGACCTCTCCACTGAGGCCGGCCGGGCCGCTAACTCCGCTTTCCAGGACCTAGCGCAGAACGGCATGGACGTAGTTGAGGCCAAGGCCCGCGAGGGGTTGGGACAGTCCGAGTTGCAGGGATCCTTGCAGGGCACCTATGACAGCCTTATCGCTACAGCGAACGGCATGGGTATTACCGGGGCTGAGGCCGAAGCCCTGGCACGCAAGGTACTCGGCGTGCCGGACAACATCAGCATTGAGGCGTGGATGTCGGACGCCGCTAAGCGCATGGCCGAATCGACCGGCGCGGAGCTCGACAAGCTGGACGGCCGGCAGGTGCATTCCTACGTGACGATTCACGAGCACACCAACCGGACGGCACGCGACCTCGACACGGGCAAGTCGGATCAGGGCTACTCGGGTAACGGTGGTGTTGGAGGGCTTGCTACAGGCGGCGCAGTGTTCGGCCCTGGCAGCGGAACCAGTGACACGGCAGGACTCTTTGCACTGTCCAACGGTGAGCACGTCCTGACGGCCGCTGAGGTAAAGGCAATGGGCGGCCAGCGGGCAGTGTATGACTTCCGCTCGACCCTCAAGGCAGGGGGTGGTGTCACTGGGTACGCTCAGGGCGGCTCAGTGGGCTACAACTACATAACCCACAACGTGCAGCAGCCGGTACGACATGAATGGTCCGCTCCGCCCGCATCTGCCGAGTCGAGCCTTTCGGACAAGATACTCATGAGTACTCTGGTGGACGCGATCAAGAAGCAGCGGCCGATCAACGTCACGGAGAACTCGACGCCCTATGCAACAGCCGTGGAAATCGCGCGGTTGCAGTCTATGGCGCTTTAGTACCCCGGCTCACTGGCATACCGGCATCTACTAGGCACCAGGTGAGGCGTGGGCTATCTGTTTGAGGTAGCCCACGCCCATCAGGAGCAGGCCCACTGCGGCGCCGCCGAACATCGGGAGCAAATCAAGCTCAAACTCGCCCACCTTGAGCATGGCGACGGCGAATACGAGGACGGGAAGCAGGACGGCCAGCACAGCGCCGGCAAGGACCATAGGAGGGCGGGCGGCGCGGGCTGGGGCAAGATGTGTTGTCATGGCCCGTAGTCAAGCACGCCCGCTACCAGTGCGCTACTCAACTCCCGCTCACCGGACACGCTCAGGAATACTCATTGCCTAACTCAGTGGGTAACCAATAGCACGCCAACCCCCCTCTGACTAGGAGTGTTGCGCTAATCACAGGGCTGGTGTTTACTTGCTCCCAACACAGTAAAACCCCCGCAGAGCTTGCCGGCTCTCGGGGGTTGTGGCATCAACTAGGACTAGTAGTCGCTGCAGGAACAAATATACCCATTTGCTTCCTGATTGCAATAGCTAACCCGTTGAGCCACGCTCAGCGGGTTTTTCTGTGTCTACCCATAAACAGAAGTGGGGCCGGCGATCCTCGACCAAGATTCTCGCCAGCCCCGCGTCCAACCGTTCAAAGAAGGACGATCATCATGATGGCACAAGACTCTGACAATGGCACGACCTGCACGCTTGAGAACATGCGCCTTGTTCACCGGGTGCTCACCCCGCTCAAGCAGCGCGGCATCCTGACGGGCAATGCAGTTCCGGCCGTATGCGGGCAGAGTATCCACGTCAGCGCCCCCACCGAGGACGCTCGAAACACCAGGGAAGCCCTCGGGGTGACCCTGCTGGCACCGGCAGAGATTATGTGCCCGGAGTGCGAGGACATCTACGAACTCATGACCGGCCGCACCCTCGGAGTCGCCGCATGAGCGTCGCTGAGCAGCTAGGAGCCCTCGCCCTAGCGATCCTCATAGGTGCCGCCGCATGGGAACTCATAAGGCGCGGAGAGGACTAACCCAAGGGCCTAAGCCCCCGTCACCATGGCGGGGGCTTTACCTTTGCCACCAGCGCCGTTTCCCGGCGCTCTCCGGGGCTTTCACGGCCTCGGGTAGGGGTTGCTCGGTGGGTGCGCTCACGAGCGGCTCACGAGCAGGCTCAGTGGTTGCAGGCTTAGCGCCCTCCAACATACGCAGAGCACGCCGCATATCTTCCAGGTGAGTTTCCGCCATAGCCGCTACACGCTCCGCTGACGCCCTCTTAGCGCGTTCAACCTCTAGCTCTAGCTCCAACATCCGCACACGCTCCGCAGCGACGTTCTCAGGCGGCTCAGGAGGGTTATCAGGATCGACCGGAGCCCACCCCACCGCCAGGAGGTTAGTGAGCGGGATCTTCCACGCGCCAGCATCATCCTTGAACGCGTCAGGGAACCGCCCGGACTCCCGGTAACGGCGCACGGTGGACTTAGACACACCGCACCGCTCAGCGGCCTCACCAATAGACCAGGACGGCCGGTTGCTACTCATAGCCCCAGAATATGCCGTCAGCCGGCAGGAGCCCGTGAGGCCCGCGACACGCCCGTTAAACGACAAATCCCCCAGCCGGGGCCAACCGCTGGGGGATCATGAAGTCGAATCACAATTGAATAATGCGAGCCTAGCACCGTCGCCAACCGGTAGCTAGCCAACACGCGGGAAGGCAACCCCGCGTGTCGCTGCCACACACTCTGCAGCGGCCAACCAAACACGCTAAGCCAAGTACCGTAAACCCGGGCGGCTTCTCACCGGGTCAAAGCCGGTTCCAATGTCGAGTCCTGAAACAGGGTCCATCACGGGTGCGAGCAATCCCCCGAATCGAAGGAACGCCACGGCCTACAGCACCAGGGTGTATACCCACCCCGTGCCGGAGTTCAGGACACATGCCGCCGTTGTCAGTCACTAACCCGCTGACCAGCTAGAAAACCCACACGCCACACCTACACCGGTGCCGGTTCACGCTGCCTTGAGTCTCCAAACTAATCCCTTGGAGCGTCAAGGCACGCCCCTGCCCGCCGCCTCCCTGCCCAGTGCCAGCCGGTTCTCCCAGCGTGGTTCAGTCCACCAGGACCAAGGCAGAGCTAACCTACATAACCTGCACCGATATCTAATATAGGGAGCGTAGCGTTACCTGTGGGCTGACTAGGGCAAATACAGCCGCCGTAGGCGTCCTGGTCCCGTCCGGGGGTGGTACTGAACAGCAGCCTTAGACGTGACGTAGGCACGGACTCCCAGCGCACCCGCCGCCTTTCGCTTTTGAGAGAGCTCTAAAAATCATTCATCAAAATCGTGTCGCCAACCAACGGCGCACGGTGATCCCTGGCAATCCGCCGGCACGAACACTCGACCCTCACCAGAGACGAACCCCCGCCGCAAAACAGGCCCGAACGGGTGTCTTCTACCGGGTGCCACGCAGCACGAAAGCCGGTAGAAACTCAAACCCCCGATTCCCCCGGAAAACCGCGCCACACCCACCCCGCTTCCTACCGGTAGAAAGCACAAACGGGGCGGAAAACGACGCACGGTAGGAAACAGGTTGGACTGATAAACCAGGGGAATCGAACGCGATCCTCCGCCAAGGCTCCGGATGCGCTCAGAAAAGCAAAAGGGCATAAGGCGCGTTGGCACCTCGCTACGCTCGGCGGTCGGCACAGCCGACGACGCGCAGCACTGACACTCATGCCTCACCAGGGCGCCAATCCCCCGCGGTAGACACCACAGAGCCAACCGTCACCAGAGGCCGGCCGACGTCGTAAACGGAATGATGATTCTTTCAATCATTCATGCGTTACCCGCGGAATTGTCACGCGAGCTGCCGAAGGGCTGGGACCAGGCCACCGACACTGAACCCTCACCAGAACCACGCCAACCTCAAGAAAAGTGCACATACTACCGCAAATTTCCAGAAAGTTTTACCAGAACTACCTAAAACGGGCTGTTTGGGGCTATCTGCTCGGTAGAATTAGAAGTACTGGTGTGTGTTGCACGGCATGGCAAAGCCCCCGTTAGTTCGCGCTAACGGGGGCTCCACACTACAAATTCATATCTGGGGAAACCGTTGAGTTTTCGAGGCTTTCGGCTACCCAAAACCACCCGATCAAGGAATGGCTCTATATGCATTTAACTCTAGTCGAGATAGACGAACAGCGCAACAACCCTCTGGAAGACGGCGCGGCTTACTGCCTCTCAAACCGCCGCAGAGCAGCGCGGAAATGGGTTGCCTTGAACAACTTCTCCCTGACCGTGTGGCGCAACGCTCTTACAGCGTCCGACCTCTCCCAGCAGGACAAGCAGACAGCCCTCCACGTCGCCGCCAGCGCCACGCAGCGAGGCTACTCCCGCATCGACAACCACGCCCTAGCGATCCTGGCAGGCGTGAACCGGCCCAACACCATCACGGACCGACTCAAGCGGATCCGCGCAGCAGGGTTCCTTGACGTGCAGTACCGCTTCAACAAGAGCTCAGAACACCTGCTGACCTGCCCGCTCGGCATCGACCCGGACCCGCTCGACAGGGCAGTACAGGACTTTGTGAAAGACGCCCCTAAGTGACTCCCAAAGGAAACCGCTATGGCACTGGACGAAACGCAAAAGACACGGATGCTCAAGTTCCTCGAGCGAGCACGGCAGGAGGCGGAACTACGCGAGCAAGCCATGCGCCGGCATCCCTCAGTGAGAAGCCGACAGACAACCTGACCCTCGAGCAATGGCGGGCCCTGGCACTCAGGAACGCCACGCAGGCCCGGTTCTGGAAAGCCCTCGCCGTACAGGCCAACCAGCAGCTGCAAGCCTCACGCAACACACCAGAGACGCACACCGATAAGCGGATCCGCTACCAGGACCGCACCGGAGACACCGCGGCCGCCCGCGCAGACCGAAAGAGGAAGTAACCCATGGCTTACGACTACAAACCCCGGCAGGTAAACAACTGGGACTTCGCCGCACAGACCGCTTACTACCGCGAAAAGTTCGAGCACCAGGA
>NZ_JBNHFG010000052.1:0-10417 GCF_059090025.1 Arthrobacter sp. Y3224198 | reverse complement strand
GGGCCCGGCCGCGGAGGCGGCGCCGGGCCGCCGGTCCGCCTTGCCCGGTTTACCGGCGGGGCCCTGCGGATCGTTGGGGGCAGCCTGTTCGTCCATGCGCCTCTCCGTTCCAGCCGGATGCGGATTCCGCGGCCAGTGTACGGGGACGGATCACGGGCC
This sequence comes from Arthrobacter sp. Y3224198, assembly GCF_059090025.1. Lineage (NCBI taxonomy): Bacteria > Bacillati > Actinomycetota > Actinomycetes > Micrococcales > Micrococcaceae > Arthrobacter > Arthrobacter sp. Y3224198. Next base: position 10,258 of record NZ_JBNHFG010000052.1, on the reverse strand, counting down.
GGAAGACGTCACCTATGCCCTGCCCGGCTGGCCGGCTCCACCCGCCCGTAGGTGGGCTCCCCTGCCCAGCCCGAGCCGGGGGCAAAGACCGGTTTGGCCCTGGCAACGCGTTGTGTCCGGGCAGCGGCCACGGCATCGCGGACCGCAGTTCGCAGAGCCGGCCCGTGTCCGGGCAGCAGCAGGCAGGCATCCAGCCGGGCCAGGACCGCCAGGGACTTCTCCGCACCCTCACCGTCGTGATGGAACATGGCATGCAGCAACTGCGGCCCGTTGCGGGGGCTGATGGCGTGGCCGGTGACCAGGGCGTCGCCGGTAATTACGGCCTTGGCGTCCGGGAGGTAGAACGCCGTGTGCCCGGGCGTGTGCCCCGGTGTTGGGACCGCCACCGGCCGCCCGGGCAGTCCGGACAGCATCTCATCCGTCCAGACGGCCGCCCTCGGGACCGGCACCCCTTTCGGACCGCCGGCACGCAGCACCTGCCCGGCCCAGTGCAGGACCCGGGGCTGCCAGGCCCGGGCCAAAACCTGCAGCGGCGTGACGGAGAACTTCTCCTGCCCCGTCAGGTGCCGATGCTCGGTGGCACTGCTGAGCACCGGTGTGCCGTACTCGCGGGAAAAATGGGCGGCCGCGCCCGTGTGGTCCACGTGGGCGTGCGTCACCAGGACGGCGACGGCGGCGGCGGGGTCCAAACCTGCCTCGCGGATCGAGTCCAGCACCAGGGGCAGGTCGCCCCGGTACCCGGCGTCGACCAGCGTGAACCGCTCCCCGGCGCGAAGGATCACCCAGTTCGACGCCGGGCCCTCCACGAAACAGATCCCCGGGGACGGTTCGGTGAGGGTGTATGCCTGCCGTGCCATGGCGGCTCCTGTTCACGGTCGGCCCGGCCCGTTCGGGGCGGAACCGGGACATCATCGACATTCGGTTCAGAGGGTCAGGACCACCATCATGGACGTAAAAGCCCAGACTGCGAAGATCCCCAGAAACATCCAGGCCCCGCTGCGGTCGCCACCGCGGCGGTGAAACCACGCATACACAGCCCATCCACCGATCAGGGAGACCAGCCAGCCGAAACTGGCCCAGAAGGTGGCAGGGTCCAGACGCGACTCTTCCGTCAGGTCTGTGGCGACACGGAAAACGAAGTAGGCCGGATACGCAGCTACGAGATACAGCGCATGCGTCAGCACCATCACGGTGGTCCCAGCGCCGCCAAGCGAATTGTCGTTGTCAGGTCGGACAGCGGGATCATTACTCCCCCGCAGCCTCCGGGACCCTGTTTGCGTCCCTGGCCGGGCACCCGTCCGTGTTCCTTTGTAATCCATCCCCACCCCCGTTGGCGTCGGCAGCAATGCCTGCCTGCGCCACCCTAACCCAGGTACCGCTTCCGGTACACGGCCGGCAGGTTTTTCCCGAACCCCCTTGATCGGGGCCGGACCCGGACGTAACGTCGTAATCAACCAATCGGTTGAACAACCAGCACCTTGATTACGCAGTTCTTTTGGGCGAGCAGATGGAAAGCTGACCGAACGCATGGACCCCCGCGGCGATGACACGGACCTCCTGGACCGGGCCTTTTTGGCCCTGGCCGATCCGGCCCGTCGCCAGATCATCGCCAGGCTTTCCCGGGGGCCGGCAACGGTCAACGAATTGGCGGAACCCTTCGAGATCTCCAAGCAGGCGGTCTCGAAGCACATCCAGGTCCTCGAGCAGGCGCAGCTGGTCACGCGCAGCCGTGATGCGCAGCGCCGGCCCGTCCACCTGAATCCCGCACGGTTGGAGGCGCTCACCGCCTGGATCGGCCAGTACCGGCTGGTCCGCGAGGAGCAGTTCCGCAGCCTTGATGCCGTGCTTCACGCACAGGCCGCTGCGAAAGGCGGCCCGCAGGCAAAGGATCCATCATGACCAACGCACTGCAGCTCTCCGTTCCAGACGGCGTCCCGTTCATCGATTTCAGCCGCGAAGTGGATTACCCGGTGGCACAGGTATTCCGCGCCTACGCCGAGCCGGACCTCATCCTCCAGTGGCTGGGTCCGCGCGGAATGAAAATGGAAATCAACCACTATGACTTCCGCACCGGCGGCTCCTACAGCTACATCCATACCGGCCCGGACGGGGTGCCGTACGAGTTTCGGGGAATTTTCCACACCGTGCGCGAAAACGAAGCCGCCATCCAGACCTTCGAGTTCTCCGGCTACCCGGACATCACCAGCTTGGAGTTCATGACCTTGGAAGCGCTCGACGGCGACCGCACCCGGATCACCGCCCACTCCGTCTACCCCTCCATGGAGGCACGGGACGGAATGGCGGCCTCCGGCATGGAGGCCGGCGTCGCCGAAGGCTTCGACCGGATGGAGGAGCTGCTGGCACAGCTCCAGCCGGCGCCGCTGCAGGGAAGGGGAATGTGATGGGCAACCCCCTGACCCTGCATGCCCCGGACGGTGAGCCTTTCCTCGAATTTCACCGGGAGTTCGATTTCCCGGTGGGCGAGGTCTTCAAGGGGCACACAGACCCGGATTTGTATGCCCGATGGGTCGGTCCGCGGGACGTGGCTACCCGGATAGACGTGTTTGAGGCCCGCGACGGCGGTGCCTACCGATTTGTACATTCGCGGGGCGACGACCAATTCGCCTTCCGGGGCATCTTCCACACCGTGCGGCAGGACGAGTTCCTGTTGCAGACGTTCGAGTTTGAAGGGTACCCGGACGTGGTCACGCTTGAGTACGCCACGTTTTCCGCGCTCCCCGCGGGCCGGAGCAGCCTCTCCGGCCGCTCGCTCTACCCCTCCGTTGAATCCCGCGACCAGTTCGTGACAAACGGCATTGAAGACGGAATGTCGGCCGGTTACAACCAGCTGGACGAACTCCTTGCCTCCGTGCGGACGGGAGGATGACCCGTGGACTGGACCCTCGAAGTGGTGCAGGTTCCGGTCAGCGACCTGGACCGGGCGGTGGGCTTCTACCGCGACCAAATCGGCTTCACCCTGGACCACCGGACCACCAATGCACAGATGGACTTCGCCCAGCTGACTCCGCCGGGTTCGGGCTGTTCCATAGTGCTGGGCATGGCGCAGATGGCGCCGGGCTCCCTCCATGGACTGCAGTTGGTGGTCTCCGACGCCCGCGCCGCCCGGCGCCAGCTGGTGGACCGCGGCGTGGACGCCGGCGACGTCACGGTCATTGACCCGCGCGACGGCGGAACGTTGTTCGGGTTCGCGGACCCGGACGGCAATTCGTGGACCGTGCAGGAAATGAAGGTACGGGCAGAACACCCGCTGATCCCGCAGGAGGCACGCGGGGCAACCGGCGGCTGATACCGGGAAAACAGCAAGGGCGGGTCCGTCGCCGGAACCCGCCCTTGCGGTTCTGCCTGGTCAGTTGCCGGCTACTGGGCGGTCCAGTAGGTGCGGTCCTCGTTATCCCAGGCGAAGGTCGGTTCCACAAACACCTTGGCGTCGGCCAGGGCCTCCGTGGGAACATCCATGCAGACCTGGAAGTCAGCCACGCCGCCCTTCTCGAGCGTCGGCACGTCGTAGTTTTCATTCTCCAAAACAACGGAGCAGGTCGACGGATCATACTGACGGGCATCCGCGCCAATGAACTTGGTGGACAGGTCCACCCAGGGGTTTCCCTCGCCGTCGCCCTTGTATTCCACAGCCAGGTCCACCAGCACGTACTGTCCCTGCGGTGCCGCGTTGTAGGGGTTGACGGCGGCAATGATGTCACTCGCGTTGGTGTTCACCCCGGTCACGGTAACGCTGTAGTCCCCGACCGTTGCGGCCGTACCGATGGCCAGCGCATCTTCCGCAGCCTTCTGTTCCTTCTCGGAAGTATCGACGACACCGTCGGCTCCATCCTCGATGGATTCCGCCACGTCATCGATCACCGCACTGTAGAACGCCTGGGTGGCCAGGACTCCGACCAGGGACAGCACCACCAGGACCAGTGCCGCGATGGACATGGCTTTGGCACGGGAGCGGTTCTTCACCGAGATAACCAGGGCAGGGATCGCGAAGCCAAGGCCGATAAGGCCCAGGACGAACACCAGGTTGTTCACGAAGGGCACCCAGCACAGCAGCAGTGAGACAATGCCGATCACCAGGGCCGTGATGGCCAGCCCCTTTCCGGCCTCCGGGTTGACCGGCTTGCCGGCACCGGGTCCGTTGAATCCCTGTCCGGGACCCGGCTGTCCCGGGTACCCCGGGTGTTCCTGGCCCGGCTGGCCCGGCTGGCCCGGCTGGCCCGGCTGGCCCGGACCCGGCTGCCCGGCAGGCGGGTTCGGCGAATAAGCGGTGTTGTCCATGGTGTTCTCCCCATTTTGCGAGTGCGTTGCTAAGTGGCGGGGCGACCCCGCCGGGTCCGATTTCGTCCCTGTGGGAAACGTATCGTCCGGCACTGACATTTTTGTCCGGCGGGGTGTTCGGACCGTTGCAGCGCCCCGGCCCGGGGCCCGGGATCCGGGCAACATCCGGCGTCGGCGACTGCTCCCGCCCGAAATCGGAGCCGCCGGACGAAGGCGTACCATGGATAGGCCGACTATTCGGCCAATCCCCCAATCTGCAAGGTGCGTTGTTCTTTGAAGTCCTCCTTCACCCAGGCATTGGCCCGCGGGCTGAATGTCCGGCACATCCGCTTCATGGCGCTCGGTTCCGCGATTGGCACCGGGCTGTTCTACGGGTCTGCATCCGCCATCCAGTCGGCCGGTCCGGCCGTCCTGCTGGCGTACATGATCGGCGGCGCGGCTGTGTTCCTGGTCATGCGTGCCCTTGGCGAAATGGCCGTCCGACACCCGGTTTCGGGCTCGTTCGGCCACTATGCCAGCCGCTACCTGGGGCCGTTCGCCGGGTTCATCACCGGCTGGACGTTCGCTTTCGAAATGGCCATTGTCGCCATTGCCGATGTGACGGCGTTCGGCATCTACATGGGCTTCTGGTTTGAGGACGTTCCACGCTGGATCTGGATCCTGGCCGTGGTGCTGCTGATCGCCGCCCTGAACCTGATGCGGGTGAAGGTCTTCGGTGAAACGGAGTTCTGGCTGTCCATCATCAAGGTCGCGGCCATCATTGCGATGATCGTCGGCGGGGCCGCGATTGTGGTCTTCGGCTTCGGCCTGCCCGACGCCGCGAACCCGGGCCTGGACACGATGCTGGGCTCCGGCGGATTCTTCGCTAACGGCTTCTGGGGACTGCTGGCGTCCTTCTCCATTGTGATGTTCGCCTTCGGCGGCATCGAAACCATCGGCATCACCGCCGGCGAGGCGGACAACCCGAAGAAGGCCATTCCCGCCGCGGTGAACACCGTGCCGGTGCGCATCCTGCTGTTCTACGTCTGCGCCCTGGGCATCCTGATGATGATCTTCCCGTGGCAGGACATCAACGGGGAAACCAGCCCGTTTGTGCAGATCTTCGACACCCTGGGCATCCCGGCCGCGGCGCACATCCTCAACGCCGTGGTCATCACCGCAGCCATCTCCGCGATCAACTCCGACATCTTCGGCGCCGGACGGGTGATGTACGGGCTCTCGCAGGAAGGCCAGGCCCCGGCGTCGTTCGCGAAGATCTCCCGCAACGGCGTGCCGTGGATGACCGTGGCCACCATGGCCGTGGTTCTGCTGACCGGCGTGGTGCTCAACGCCCTGCTGCCCGAATCGCTGTTCACCATCATTGCCTCAATCGCCACCTTCGCGACCGTTTGGGTGTGGCTGATGATCCTGCTCTCCCACATCGCCATGAAACGCGACATCAAGCGGCGCGGCCTGGCCCCCTCGGAGTTCGGCGTGCCGTTCTGGCCAGTTGCTTCCTACGCCGCGCTGGCCTTTATGGGCTTCATTGTGGTGCTGCTGGGCATCATCCCGGAAACCCGGGTGGCCCTGATCGTGGGTGTGGTCTGGATTGCGTTGCTCTTTGTCGCCTACCGGCTGTGGGTGCGCGGCGACGGCCGCCTGCGGGCAGACCTGGCCGACGAGACCGGCCGGACCGGCGCAGAAGCACCCGATGCAAAGGCAGCCGAGATCGACACAACCGACGCACCAAACCGAGCCTGACCGTTCCGGATCCGCCTCCGGCCGGTCGGCGGCAACCCGGCACTAGCCCCAGTGGATGGCGGTGGCGATCACCGAGGCCAGCAGTCCCGCCACGGCCAGGATGGCCCCGATCATCCGGTTCGGCAGGTCCAGCCACGACGGCCGGTTGGTCAGGAACGTGTACAGCCCGGTGCACAGTGCGATCAGTCCCGCCGAGCCCAGCAGACCCGTGAAACCCGTTGCCACGCCTTGGGCAATGATGAGCAGCACCACGATCAGGCCCACCACCACGATGGTCCAGCGGGAGCCGCCCGACGTCGTCGTCCGCCTTCCGTTCGATGAACTGCGTCCCGCGAAACCACTAGTCATCGGTTCATCCCACCCGGGGCCGCCGTCCCGCCCAGCACGGTAGCCGGCGGTTCCCTCGTCGCCGACAGGTTACTCCCGGAACCCCGGGAAAACTCTGGGCGTTCCGTGTGAGTCGAAGGCGGGCCCCCTCCGGCGCAGACCCACGCCGAGTCCGCCGGCCGGGCCTAGCCCCGTACGGGATCGGCGGACAGCCCCAGCCGGGCAACTACCCGGGGAGGGCTCCGGGCGTCCCGTGCCAATCCCGTGCGTGCCCGGCCGGAAGCCGGACCGTGCGGAACAGTGCCAACCGCAGCGGACCAAGCCGCAGGGTCAGGAGCGGCCAGTCGGCCTTGCCGGAACCGGAGTCGGTGGAGGGTGCCCGTTCCCGGGCAGTCCGCAGGCGTGACCACAGGGCTTCGCTCGCCGCTATTTTCTGCCGGTGCTCCAGGAGGGCCACTTCAACTTCCATGAGTCCCATACCCTCGAGGCTAGGAACGCTGCCGCTTCCGGAACCACGGCTTTGCGGACACCCGCGGTCCGGATCCGGGACCGTTTTCAAGAGGATCCTCTGCAGGGCACCGGCGTCCGGCTCATGCCTGTGAGGGCGTCCCGGCTCAGACCGGCGCGGAGGGACCGTGTTTCCCACACTCTGGTACTCCCGTGACTGGTGGTTCCCCACCAAGCACAGGGCTAACAGTGCGTGGGAACTTCGCCGATCTGCGGGCGTGCCGGCGGCAGCAGTCGGGTTTTTGCTGCCGCTTGGGAATTTGCTGCCGGTCCGCGGGGAGGTCCTGCCACTTGGGTTTCTGCTGCCGCCTAGGGTTTCTGCTGCCGCTTTGAACTGGCAGCAAAAACGCAAACCGGCAGGAAAAGCACGTGCGCCCGCCACGTAGCCCTCGGCGGGCCCCGCCCAACATCCGCGCTCACCGCGCTCACCGCGCTCACCGCCCGCCCGACGAGCGCCCGCACAGGGACAGGGCGAAGGTTTATAGACTGAAGGGGTGCCTACTTCCTCCGCCGCCGGTTCCGCCGCCGCCGGCCGCTTCGCCCCCAGCCCCACCGGAGAGCTGCATGTAGGCAACCTGCGCACCGCCGTGCTGGCCTGGTTGTTCGCCCGCAGCACCGGCCGCCGGTTCCTGCTCCGGATGGAGGACCTGGACCGCGTGCGGTCGGGCGCCGAAGCGGCCCAGCTGCGCGACCTCGTAGCCATCGGGCTGGACTGGGACGGAGACATCATCCGGCAGTCCGAGCGGCTGGAGCTGTACCTGGATGCCATCGCCCGGCTGCGGGAAGCCGGGCTGGTGTATGAGTGTTTCTGCACCCGCCGCGAGGTGGCCGAAGCGGCCTCCGCCCCGCACGCCCCGCCCGGCGCCTACCCCGGCACCTGCCGCCACCTCACCGAAGAGGAACGTGCCCGACGACGGCGGGAGCGGCCCGCGGCGCTGCGGCTGCGGGCGCAGGTCCCCGAGTTCACCGTGACCGACGAGCTGCACGGCAGCTACACCTCCGCCATGGATGACCTGGTGCTGCTGCGCAATGACGGCGTGCCGTCCTACAACCTGGCGGTGGTGCTGGATGACGGGCTGCAGGGCATCGACCAGGTGGTCCGCGGGGACGACCTGCTCAGCTCCGCACCGCGGCAGGCCTACCTGGGGTCCCTGCTGGGACTGCCCGAAGTGAGCTACGCCCATGTGCCGCTGGCCTTGAACCCGGCCGGCCAACGCCTGGCCAAGCGCGACGGTGCCGTGACCCTGCCCGATCTGGCCGCCGTCGGGCTGGAGACCGATGCTGCGCGAGCCCTGATCCTGAACTCGCTGGGCCTGCCCGGGACCTTGGACAAAGCCCTGGCCGAATTCGCCCCGGCACACATCCCGCCGGAGCCTTGGGTGTTCGAGGCACCCCGCACCGCCTGACCAACGCCACCAGAACGAGGAGCTGCACAGATGAGACTGCCCCAACCGGACCGCACGGACGGCTACGTGGACCTGCGTTCCTACGGTGCCATCGGCGACGGACGGACCGTGGCGCTGGTGGCCCTGGACGGCTCCATCGACTGGTACCCCACCCCGGATCTGGACTCCACACCCGCGTTCGCCCGGCTGCTGGATGCGAAGAACGGCGGGCAGATCGAACTGCGACCGGTGGAGGGCTTCACCGTGGAGCGCGCCTATGTGGAGGGCACCAATGTCCTGGCTACCACCTTCACCACGGAGTCCGGCAGCGTGCGGGTCACCGATTCGCTGAACACCGGAGTGGCCGGCCGGTTGCCCTGGGGTGAGCTCGCGCGGCGGATCGAGGGGCTTGACGGCGAGGTGCGGATGCATTGGGCGGTCACGCCGGGCAGCAGCTTCAACACCGCTTCCCCGTGGGTGCAGCAGTCTGTCCACGGACCCGTGCTGCAGGTGCAGGGCACCACCATGGCGGTCCGTGGCCGGGACATCGGCGAGGAACAGGCCTCCGACCGGGACATCAGCGGCAGCTTTACGGCCCGCGCCGGAACACGCCACCTGCTGGCGGTGATTTCCACCCATGACGAGCCGCTGCCGCTGCCGGACCTGGACACTATCGACGACGGCGTGGACCGCACCATAGCGAACTGGCAGGACTGGTCACGCGAGTTCCAGTACGAGGGACGCTGGAGCGACGCCGTGGAACGCAGCGCGCTTGCCCTGAAGCTGCTCCTGCACAGTCCCACCGGGGCCATTGCCGCCGCCGCCACCACATCCCTGCCGGAAAACGTCAACGGCGGAAAGAACTGGGACTACCGCTACGCCTGGGTCCGGGACACTGCCTACACCCTGCATGCCATGATCCGTTTCGGGTTGCGCGAGGAAGTGCATGCGGCCGTGTCCGGGATGCTCAAGAACGTGCGGGAGCAGGGATCGGACCTGAAGGTGTTTACCCGGCTCAACGGCGGCAGCGCCGCGGATGCCGAGGTGCTGGATATGCCCGGCTGGCGCGGAATCGGCCCCGTGGTCAACGGCAACGACGCCGCCGCGCAGCTGCAGATGGGCGTCTTCGGGGACCTGTTCAACATTGTCCAGATGTACGTGGACGCCGGCCATGTGCTGGACACCGGCACCGGACGCTATCTGGCCGATCTGGCCGACCTGGCCTGCGATGTCTGGCAGCGCAAGGACTCGGGCATGTGGGAACTGGACGAGGAACGGCACTACACCACGTCCAAACTGGGCTGCTGGCACGCCCTGAGCTGCGCCTCCCATCTGGCGGACCTGGGCCAGATTCCCGGCACGCCGGAACGCTGGCGGGCCGAGCAGGAACGCATCCGGAACTGGGTGGATGCCAACTGCTGGTCCGAGGAACGCGGCGCCTACGTCTGGTATCCCGGCACGGATCAGCTGGATGCCTCCATCCTGCTGCACGCCATCAGCGGTTTCGACCGGGGCGAGCGGATGTCCTCCACCCTGGACGCGCTGCGCAGCGAGCTGGGCCGCGGGCCGCTGCTCTACCGGTTCAGCGGGGCCGAGAAGGAGGAGGGGACCTTTGTGGCGTGCGCCTTCTGGATGGCGGCCGCCCTGGATTGCGTGGGCCGGCGGGACGAGGCCGCCGCACTGATGGACGAACTGGTTCCGCTGGCCAACGATGTGGGCCTGTATACCGAGATGATTGCCGAACAGGACTCCGCGTTCCTGGGCAACTTCCCGCAGGGGCTGTCCCATCTGGCGCTGATCACCGCGGCACTGACACTGGGCGAGGACCGCTGAGCACGGCGCTTTCCGGTATTCCAGCGCCCGGTGCCGGTCAGGACTCGCAGCCCACGCCGTCGCCGTCGCGGTCGAACTTCGGGTCCCACCCGGCGTCGCCCACCCGGATGGGCGCCGCACCGGCGGCCCGAACCGCCGAGCAGTTGGCGTAGGCCGCGCTGCCCGCCGGC
>NZ_JBNHFG010000051.1:0-13338 GCF_059090025.1 Arthrobacter sp. Y3224198 | reverse complement strand
CCCGGGCGGGGCGACCGCAGGGGAGGCTGCTCCGGCCGGCGGTTCGGCAGAGTCCGCCAGCGGCGCATGGACGCTGGTGAACCCGATGGGACTGCACGCGCGCCCGGCGGCTGCGGTCGCCCAGCTGCTGGATGACCTGGACGCAGAAATCACGATCAACGGGGTGGACGGCAAATCCGTGATGATGCTGATGACCCTCGGACTGAAACCGGGCGAGACCCTCAGTGCCACGGCCACGGGGCCGGACGCCGCCAAGGCGATGGAACTGCTTGGAGCCCAGGTGCGCAACGGTTTCGGGGAAATCTGACCCAAGGCGGCACGGCTACAGCGGCAGCGACACTCCGCGGTGGTCTTCGGCTGCCAGCCGGTCTGTGATGAGCCCGGCCAGGGCGCGCTCCAGCTGTTCCTGCGGCGCCTGCAGCCGGTGCAGGGTTTCCAGCGGCGTCAGGTCTGCCGGCAGCCGCGGAACGGCTGCCAGGTCCACCGGGGCATGCAGGAGGAGTTCGCGGCGCACGGGAGAGTCCGCGTGGCGCAGGACGGCCATCATGGCGCCGCGTACCTGCCGGTCCGTTCCCGCCCAGGCCTGGCCCTTGGCCACATAATGCGGTTCGGGCCGGCCGGCGGCCACCCACGCGCACTTATCCAGCACGGGACACTCGTCGCAGCGCGGGCTGCGTGCGGTGCAGACCAGGGCGCCCAGCTCCATCACGGCCGCGTTCCACGCCACGGACTCGGCGTCGCCGGCGGGCAGCAGGGTCCTGGCCAGCCGCATTTCAGCCGCCGTGAGGGAGGGGGCCGGCAGGGCGTTACCTGACACGGCACGCGCATGGACGCGGCGGATGTTGGTATCCACCACGCATTCGCGCCGGCCGAAGGCAAACGCGGCCACCGCAGCGGCCGTATAGTCGCCCACCCCGGGAAGGGCCAGGAGTTCGGCATAGGTGGACGGGACGTCACCGGAACCGGCCGCAATGGTGGTTGCCGCGGCGTGCAGCCGCAGTGCCCGCCGCGGGTAGCCCAGCCGGCCCCAGGCGCGGACGGCTTCTCCGCTGGGCTCGGCGGCCAGGGCGGCAGGATCGGGCCAGCGCCGCATCCACTCCTCCCATACGGGAAGGACACGGACCACCGGGGTTTGCTGAAGCATGATTTCACTGACCAGCACACCCCACGGACTGCACTCCGGCTCGCGCCAGGGCAGCCGGCGCCCGTTGGCGGTAAACCACTCTGTGATGCTGCGGTGCAGTGCTTTCGCCTGCGGATCCATCCGTGCTCCCTCGGGTTATGACCAGCAATACTCTACTAATCGGCGTGGTGTGCCAAGTAATCGCGGCGCAGATACCTAGCCTTGAAGCATGGACGGGATGGGAACTCAGCAGCAGCAGCGCCCCAGCGTTTCCCGGCGTCCCAGCCCGGCGGTTTACCGCCGGCGCAGGCTGGTGGCCGGGATCCTCGCACTGCTGGTCCTCACGGGCTTGGTCTTCGCGGTGATCGGGGTGGTGCGCGCCCTCACGCCGGACGAACCAACCGCCGCCGCCACCGTTCCCGCCCCCACGCTTACCCCGCCGGGCACGGCTCCTGCTGCTGCGCCGCCGGTTGCCGCATCCCCGGCCACGACAGAGTCGGCTGCCGCCCAGCAGGGGTCCCTCTGCCCTGCGGACAAGGTTGTGGTGGGCGCCTCCACGGACGCGCAGGTGTATCCGGCAGGCGCATCGCCGGTGCTGACCCTGACCGTCACCAACACCGGTGACACGGCCTGTGAGATCAACGTGGGCACCACCCAGATGGAGTTCGTGGTGGCCAGCGGATCAGACCGCATCTTCTCGTCCATGGACTGCCAGGACGGTGCCCAGGACTACATCAAGAAGGTGGAACCGGGGGCATCGGAAACCGCCAACTTCCCCTGGGACCGGAACAGGTCCGCGCCGGGCTGCGCCGCCGTGGCTTCCAACCCAAACCCGGGCTACTACATGTTCACCGCACGGCTGGGCCAGCTCAGCAGTGAAAACGCGGTATTCCAGCTGGAGTAACCGCGGCGCCGCTAGGCTACATAAACCGGTCGAGCAGGCTGGTTTCGGCGATCCGGGACAGCCCTTCACGCACCGTCCGGGCCCGCTGCTCGCCAATGCCGTCAACGGTCATCAGGTCATCGATGTTGGCGGCCATGAGGTTTTGCAGGCCGCCGAAATGGTCCACCAAACGGTTGGACACGGCCGGCGGCACGGACTTGATGTTGCTCAGCAGGCGGTATCCGCGGGGTTGCACCACTGCTTCCAGTGAGTCCTGGCCCGGCTGGAAACCCACCACGGAGGCGATTTTGCCCAGGTCCACCATTTCGGAGGAGCTCATGTTCTGCAGGGTGGAAATCTGCTCCTCGATGTTCCGCTGTCCGTCATTGATGTCCGCGTAGTCCCGCAGGATCATTTCGCTGCCCGGACCGAGTCCGGTGGTCAGTTCCTCCAGCTGGAGGGAAAGCAGGCGGCCGTCCCCGCCGAGTTCCAGGACATACTGCGAGATCTCCTCGGAGATCCTCCGGACCATTTCCTGGCGTTGGAGGGTCACCGCGACATCGCGCACCGTGACCATGGCCTCGATCTCCAGGGCGGAAAGGGAATTGGTGACCTGGTCCAGCCGCGCGCGGTAGCGTTCGAGCGTGGCGAGGGCCTGGTTGGCACGGGCGAGCACCGGTTCCGAACCTTCCAGCACATGGCGGAGTCCGCCTACGTAGAGCTGGATGATCTGCATGGACTGGCTGACCGAGATTACCGGGAACCCGGTCTGGATGGCCACGCGTTCGGCAGTGCGGTGCCGGGTTCCCGACTCGTGCGTTTCGATGGTGTGGTCCGGAACCAGCTGAACCGCGGCCCGGAGAATGTTCTTGGCATCGCGGTCGCACACAATGGCGCCGTCCATCTTGGCCAGTTCCCGGAGCCGGGTGGGGGAGAAGTCGATGCCGATGTCGAAGCCGCCGGAACAGATCGAATCCACGGTGCGGTCGAACCCGAGGACAATCAGTGCGCCGGTACGCCCACGCAGGATGCGTTCGAGGCCGTCCCGGAGTTCGGTTCCGGGTGCCACCCGCGCCAATGTTGCTTTGAGCGCGTCTTCGGGGCTGCGGGCCATGGTCACTTCCTTCCGGCCCGGGGGCCCTGGAGAATCCGGGCAAGGCTTGCCCGTCCCTATACTAGTGCGACTTCGCAACACGCCGCCGCAGCGGCACGGGCACCGGCCTGTCCCGCAGGGCCTAGAAGAGCAGTTCCAGCGCCTCGGCCAGGGTGGAAACCTCCCGCACCTTGAAACCTACCGGCACATTTCCGGGCCCGTTGGGTGAGGCCGGAACCACGGCGTGCGTGAAGCCGAGCCGTTCGGCCTCGTTGATCCGCCGTCCGATGCCCGGCACGGGCCGGACCTCGCCGGCCAGGCCCACCTCGCCGAAGGCAATGAGCTGGGCCGGCAGGGGCTTGTTCATTTTGGCCGAGGCCACCGCCAGGGCAACGGCCAGGTCCGTGGCCGGCTCGCCGAGCTTCACACCGCCCACGGTCGCCACATAACTGTCATCCTTGGCCAGGCTCATGGACGCCCGCTGCTGCAGCACGGCCAGGAGCATGGCCACCCGGGAGGCATCCAGCCCGCTGGTGGCGCGGCGGGCCTGGGCATTGCCGGTTTCGGCGACCAGGGACTGGACCTCGGCCACCAGCGGACGCTTGCCCTCGAGCGTGACCGTAATGCAGGTGCCCGAGACGGGATCCTTGGTCCGCGAAACAAACAGGCCGCTGGGATCTGCCAGCCCTTCGATACCGTCTTCGGTCAGGTCAAAGCAGCCCACCTCGTCGGTGGGCCCGTACCGGTTCTTCACGGCCCGCAGCAGGCGCAGCCGGGAGTGCCTGTCGCCGTCGAACTGGCAGACCACATCCACGAGGTGCTCCAGCAGCCGTGGACCGGCGATGGACCCGTCCTTGGTGACGTGGCCGACCAGCAGAGTGGTCATATTGCGGGTCTTGGCGGCATTGATCAGGGACGCGGCCACTTCGCGGACCTGGCTGACGCCGCCGGCGCTGCCGTCCACAGCGGTGCTGCTCAGGGTCTGGACAGAGTCCACGATCAGCAGTCCCGGAGCCACCTGTTCCACCTGGCCCAGTGCCTGGCCCAGGTCCGTTTCGGCGCTGAGGTAGAGGTTTTCCGACACGGCGCCGATCCGTTCGGCCCGCAGCTTCACCTGCGCGGTGGATTCCTCGCCCGTGACATACAGGACGTCGCGGCCGGCCCCGGCAACGCGGGAGGCAACGTCCAGGAGCAGGGTGGACTTGCCCACACCCGGCTCGCCCGCCAGCAGGATCACCGCGCCGGGAACCAGCCCGCCGCCCAGCACCCGGTCCAGTTCACCCACACCGGTGGCCTGGTAGGCGGCGGTGGTGGCGTCCACTTCCCCGATCCGCTGGGCCGGGCGGGCCACCACGGTGGCCGCGGTGGTGCGGGCCAGGACCTCGCCGGCTTCCTCCACCGTTCCCCAGGCCTGGCACTCGCCGCAGCGCCCCACCCACTTGGCTGTGGTCCAGCCGCACTCCGAGCAGCGGAAATTGGCGGTCTTGGGCCGAGCGGTTTTTGTTGCCATGTCCCCAAGGCTATCCGGCGGGACTGACAGTCCCGCCGTAAGGGACGGGCGTCAGACTTCCGAGAGGTAGCTGACGGCCTCTTCGTGGCTGAGGCCGGTGGACTCGAGCAGGTCCACCACCAGGGGGCGGAAGAGCATGATCAGCGCGTCTCCCTGCAGGTCGGTGATGGCCAGCGCCTTGGGGTGCAGCCGGGATCCGACGGCAGCCAGCTCGTTGCGGGCCTGGCGCAGGTGCCGGTGCCTTGCGTCGGTGCTTTCCCCGCCGCCCAGGGCGCGGGCGAGGACATCCACGGCATCGGCCGTATCCGTGAGCACTTCGGACACATTCTCGATCGCTTCGTCGCTGAGCGAGGCATGGTTGATGGCCGACGTCGTCCGGCGCGCGAACACCCGGCTGTTGCGGACCGCCAGGTCCAGGAAGCCGATGGAGCCGCGCAGGTCCCCCAGTTCCGCCAGGTAGCGCCGGTAGGCCGGGGAAATCCGGGCCACCTCGCGGGCGTCGCGGACGCTGCGGGCCAGGGTGTCCAGCTGCGGCTGCGTGTTGCGGGCCCGGACCAGCGCGTGCCAGGCAATGGTGGAATCGCTTTTGGCCAGGGCTTCGGAACACTGGCGCAGTACGGCGGAGAGCTCGTGCAGCAGTTCGCGGATGTTGGACTTGGGTTCCCGGCGAGGATCGCGCGGGGCCAGCATGGTGACCACCAGCGCAAACACGCCTCCCACTATGGCATCCACGCTGCGGGTGAACACGCCGCCGTCGGGTGCAGGCAGCAGCACCACCAGCAGGGACTGCAGGCCCAGCTGGGTGGTGAAGATGACCCCGCGGTCCAGGAAACGGGCCAGCATCACGGAGACGAACAGGACCACCGCGGCCTGGATCAGCCCGTTGCCCAGCAGCGTCAGCAGGATTTCGCCCACCGTAATGCCCAAGGTGCAGCCGATGCCCACCTCCAGGACACGGCGCGTACGGGGTTCCCGGGAGAAGCCCAGCGAAATCAGCGCCGCGGTCGCCGCGAAGAGCGGCCCCTGGTGGCCCAGCACGTACTCGGCAAAGGCGTAGGCTCCGACGGCGCAAATGGTCATCTGCAGGGCCGGAACCACCGAATTACGGCTGCGCTGCAGCCCTACCCGGACCCGGTTCCGCAGGAAACCCCGGCTTTTGGCGAAGGAGCTGCGTTGGGGCATGGACCCAGTCTAGGGGAGGGGCAGGAAACCTGTATCCGGCGTTACATCCGGCATGAAAACGGATGTTCCGCAGATGAGCGGGCAGCGTTAACTTTCCGTTCACCTTCCTTCGCCACGCTGGGACAGGAACGTGCTGGTGGTTCCGCCAAACGAAGCTCCATGTGACAGCTTCCGGCGCATTCCGCTCCGGACAACCCCTTTGAAAAGGACATGATGGTGAAGGTTTCAACTCCCCGCCGCGCTGCAACCGTTCTGACAGTTTCCCTTGCGGCCGTGCTGGGGCTGGCCGCCTGCGGCACGGACAGTGCTGCACCGACGGATGCCTCCCCCTCCGGCAGCGCCGCGGGCTCGGTTCAAGGCACGCTTTCCGGTGCCGGAGCCACCTCCCAGGATTCGGCCATGCAGGCCTGGATTGCGGGCTTCGGCGCCGCGAACCCGCAGGCCGCCGTGCAGTACTCCCCGGACGGGTCGGGTGCGGGGCGCGAAGCGCTGCTCGCCGGCGGCGTCCAGTTCGCCGGCACCGACGCCTATCTCGACGACGAGGAAGCGGCTGCCGCGGCCGATGTCTGCGGCCCGGAAGGCGCCATTCACATCCCGGCCTACATTTCGCCGATTGCCGTGGCCTTCCGGCTGGACGGCATCGATGAGTTGAACCTGGATGCCAAGACCATTGCCGGGATTTTCCGAGGCGACATCACGGCCTGGAATGACCCGGCCATTGCCGCCCAGAACGAAGGCGTGGACCTTCCCGCCACCGCCATCACGGCTGTGCACCGCGGTGACGAATCCGGCACCACCAAGAACTTCACCGACTACCTCTCCAAGGCAGCGCCCGAAGCATGGCCGGACAAGCCCTCCGGGGAATGGCCCGCCGCGACCGGGGAAAACGCCTCCGGCACCGGCGGAGTCATCTCCACGGTCACCGCCACCGAAGGCGCCATCACGTACGCCGATGCCTCCGCCGTCGGGGACCTGGGGCAGGTGCATGTGCTGGTGGGAGAGAAGTATGTTCCCGTCAGCGCCGACGCCGCAGCGCTCGCCGTGGAAGCCTCCACCCCCGTGACGGGGGAAGGCCGGCCCGAGGCGGACATGGCCATGGACCTGGACCGGGATACCGCCGAATCCGGGGCCTACCCGGTGGTGCTGGTGAGCTACCACGTCTTCTGCACCGCCTACCCCGACCAGGGCACCGTTGACCTGGTGAAGGCCTTCGGAACCTACGTTGTCAGCGCCGAGGGCCAGGACGCGGCCGCCGATGCGGCGGGCAGTGCACCGCTGTCGGATTCCCTGCGCAGCCGTGCCATGGAGGCGCTGGAGAGCATCCGGGTGGCTCCCTAGCCGCAGCAGCGATATTCCTGCCTTCCCCGGACGCGGGCGGGGAAGGCAGGACGCCCGTAAAACGGGCGGAGAACTTAAACTGATGGATGAAGCCCCGCCATACCGTCGAAGGGTTTGAGCAGTGTCGAGCAAGTCAATAACAGGTGAGGGCGGCGCCGGCCGTGCAGGAGACAAGGTCTTCTCCGGCGTAAGCGTGGCTGCCGGGTGCCTGATCCTCTTTGTGCTCTTCTGCGTGGCCGTATTCCTGCTGTGGCAGGCCCTGCCCGCCTTCACCGCCGACCAGGCGGACATCTCCGGCGGCAGCTTCGGCCGGTACATCCTGCCGCTGGTGATCGGAACGGTGATTGCCGCCGCCATCGCCCTGCTGATTGCCACCCCGGTGGGCATCGGCGTCGCCCTGTTTATTTCGCATTACGCGCCCCGGCGGCTTGCGCAGGGACTGGGATACCTCGTGGACCTGCTGGCGGCCATCCCGTCGGTGGTTTACGGCGCGTGGGGCATGACGGTGCTGGCACCGGCACTGGTAGGGCCCTACAACTGGTTGGCGGAGAACGCCGGCTGGATTCCCATCTTCGCCGGGCCGGCCAGCCAGACCGGTAAGACCATGCTGACGGCCGGCATCGTGCTTTCGGTGATGGTGCTGCCGATCATTACCTCGCTGACCCGGGAGATCTTCCTGCAGACGCCCAAGCTGCACGAGGAAGCGGCGCTCGCCATGGGTGCCACCCGCTGGGAAATGATCCGTATGGCAGTCTTCCCCTTCGCCCGCGCCGGCGTCATCAGCGCGGTGATGCTCGGCCTGGGCCGCGCGCTCGGCGAAACCATGGCGGTGGCCCTGGTCCTGTCCTCCGGCGGACTGATCGCCAGCCTGATCCGGCCCGGCAACCAGACCATTGCCGCTGAAATCGCCCTTAACTTTCCTGAGGCCTTCGGGCTCCGGCTTTCGGAACTGATCGCCGCAGGCCTCGTGCTGTTCCTGATCACGCTGGCAGTAAACATGGTTGCCCGCTGGATCATCAGCCGCCACAAAGAATTCTCGGGAGCCAACTGATGATCGATACACCGCCTGTCCTGAACCGGCCGGGGAGCCTGCTCACCAAGAACCGCCTGCCCCGCTATACGCCCTGGCTTGTCCTGGCCGGTGCCCTGGTCCTTGGGGCGGCCCTGTCGGCACTCCTCGGGTTCTCCATTGCCTCTTTCGCGATTTTTTCCGCCGTGCTGTTCACCCTCGGCGGCACAGCGGTCACCTGGATCGTGGAAGGGCGCCGCCACGCAGTGGACCGGCTGGCCACCAACCTGGTCTGCGGCGCGTTCCTGCTGGCCCTGCTGCCGCTGGTCTCGGTGATCTTCACCGTCCTGGTCCGGGGCCTTCCCGGCCTCAGCCCGGACTTCCTGCTCACCTCCATGGGCGGCATGACCGGCGCGGTTGACAACGCCTCGGTGGAGAACGGAACCGCAGTGCTCGGCGGCGCCTACCACGGCATCGTCGGCACCCTGCTGATCACGTTCTGGGCCACGGTCATTTCCGTGCCCGTGGGCCTGCTTGCCGCGGTCTACCTGGTGGAATACAGCCGCGGCGGAGCCCTGTCGCGTGCCATCACCTTCTTCGTTGACGTGATGACCGGCATTCCCTCCATTGTCGCGGGCCTGTTCGCGGCCGCGTTCTTCGGGCTGGTGTTCGGTCCGGGAACCCGGACCGGGTTCGTGGCCGCCGTCGCCCTGTCGGTCCTGATGATCCCCGTGGTGGTGCGATCCACCGAGGAAATGCTCAAGATTGTGCCCAACGAACTCCGGGAGGCCTCCTACGCCCTGGGAGTACGCAAGTGGCGCACCATCCTGAAGGTGGTTGTGCCCACCGCCATCTCCGGCATCGCCTCCGGCGTCACGCTGGCCATTGCCCGGGTCATCGGCGAGACCGCCCCGTTGCTGGTGACGGCGGGATTCGTGAACACCATCAACTTCAATGCCTTCGCGGGCTGGATGAGCACGCTGCCCACCTTCATCTACCGGCAGCTGATGAGCCCCACCTCCCCGACCAACACCGATCCCAGTACGCAGCGGGCCTGGGCAGCCGCTCTGATCCTCATCATCATGGTGATGCTGCTGAACCTCGCGGCACGCCTGATTGCCCGGATCTTCGCCCCCCGGAACTCCCGCTAGCCCCCTCAGCGGCATACCCAGAAGGAACCAATGTCCAAGCGCATCGACGTCAAAGACCTGAATGTCTATTACGGCAATTTCCTGGCCGTCCAGGACGTCAACATCAATATCGAACCCCGCTCGGTGACTGCCTTCATCGGCCCCTCGGGCTGCGGCAAATCCACTTTCCTCCGCACGCTGAACCGGATGCACGAAGTCCTGCCCGGGGCGCGGGTGGAAGGCGAAGTGCTGCTGGACGGGGAAAACCTCTACGGTCCGGGCGTGGATCCGGTGACCGTGCGCAGCCACGTGGGCATGGTGTTCCAGCGGCCCAACCCGTTCCCCACCATGTCCATCCGGGACAACGTGCTGGCCGGCGTGAAGCTGAACAACAAGCGGATTTCCAGGTCCGACGCCGATGACCTGGTCGAACGCTCGCTCACCGGCGCGAACCTGTGGAAGGAGGTGCGGGACCGTCTGGACAAGCCCGGTTCCGGGCTCTCCGGCGGGCAGCAGCAGCGCCTGTGCATTGCCCGCGCCATCGCAGTGTCGCCGGAGGTGATCCTCATGGATGAGCCCTGCTCGGCCCTGGACCCCATCTCGACCCTGGCCATTGAGGACCTCATCGAGGAGCTCAAGAGCGACTACACCGTGGTCATCGTGACGCACAACATGCAGCAGGCGGCACGGGTCTCGGACAAGACGGCGTTCTTCAACATTGCCGGCACCGGCCAGCCGGGCCGCCTGATCGAATACGCGGATACCCCGGTCATCTTCAGCAACCCCGCCGAGAAGGCTACGGAGGACTACGTTTCCGGGCGCTTCGGGTAACCGCCCGGCCCGCCCGGCTAGAGGAGCGGGCTGATGGCGAGCAGCAGGATGCCGCCCAGCAGGGCCGTTACCGGCGCCGTCGTCAGCCAGGTGACCAGGATTTCCCGCAGCGGGATCAGCCGCACCGTGGAGAACCGCTGGTTGGTCCCCGCGCCCACTATCGCCGACGTCATGGTCTGGGTGCTGGAGAGGGGGATGTGCAGCCACAGGGCGCCGAGGAAGAGCAGGGATGAACTGACGGCCTGGGCGCTCATGCCGCGCAGCGGATCCATCCGGACCAGCCGGTAACCCAGCGTGTGGGTGATGCGCCAGCCTCCGAACAGGGTCCCCGCGGCCAGGGTCAGCGCCGCGAACAGCTGCACCCAGAAGGGGATACCGCCGTCGTGCGTGGCGCCTGCGGCCAGCAGTGCCAGGACCAGCACGGCCATGGTCCGCTGTCCGTCCTGGATGCCGTGCCCCAGGGAGAAGGCGGAGGTGAAGACCGACTGGGCAATCCGGTTGCCGGCGTCGCCCCGGCGCGGGGAGCTGTAGCGCATCAGCCAAGTGGCAGGGAAGACCAGCAGGTAGGCCAGCACAAAGGCAATCGCCGGGGAGAGCAGCAGCGGCAGGGCGATCTGTTCCCAGATCAGCCGGTAGGACTCGGCAATGTTCTGCCCGCCGACCAGGGTGGAGGCCGCGCCCGACCCCACCAGGCCGCCCACCAGGGCGTGGGTGGACGACGACGGCATTCTGCGCCACCAGGTCCACACGCCCCAGCCGCAGGCCGCCGTCAGCCCGGCTATCAGGATGCCCAGCCCCTCGGGCCCGGGCGGCAGGTCCACGAACCGGACCGTCAGCGCCACGGCCAGCGCCGTGCTGACCAGCGCACCCAGCAGATTAAAGACCGCGGCCAGCGTCACCGCCACCCCGGGAGTCAGCGCCCGGGTGCGGACCGACGTCGCTACCGAATTGGACGCGTCATGGAAGCCGTTGAGGAAGGCGTAGACGCCGGCGAGCAGGACGACGCCCGCCAGGAGGACGGCCGACACCCTAGGATTCCCGCACCAGGACGCTGCCGACGAAGGTGGCGGCGCGGCGGAGCTGGGAAGTGGTGCCCGAAAGCTGGTCGGCGAGGTCCCGGTGCCGGGCGTAGGCCAGCGGCTTGTATTCACGCATCAGTTCGGACACCCAGATCCGGCGGGTGCGCTCCGCACGCCGGGCCAGGCGGAGCATTTCGATCCAGTACTCGTCCAGGTCCTCCAGCGATGCCAGCCGGCGCATGGCGGAGACGGTCACTTCGGCCTGGCGTCCGATGACCTCCAGCTGTTCCGAGGCCCGGCGGGAAACGCCGGTGAGCTTGTACAGGGAGATGGTCTCGGCTGAGGCGTCCAGGCACTCCATGGCCGACATCAGGATCAGGGACAACTCATAGAGGTCCTCCCGCGGGAGGGGGTTGATAAAGCTGGTGCGCATCTGCGTCATCAGAGCGAAGTGCAGATCGGCGGTATCCGCATCGATCTGGTGCAGCTGTTCGGTCAGCCGGTCGAATTCCTCCGGATCGGCGCCCAGGATCTCGGCAAGCACGCCGGTTCCGCGCAGCAACTGCGAGGCCATGCGGGCCAGCAGTTCCAGCCCGGCGTTTTCCTGCGGGAAAAGGTGGAGTTTCACGCCGGCCGCAATGTGCTGGCCGGGGGAGGGGGGAAAATTCTCACAGGCCCAAGAATATCCGATCGGCGATGAAGGGATACGGGAACCCGGCTTTTGGAAAAGTAACGGTGCCGGACCGGGAGCGCCTCTCGGCGGAAGGCCGCTCGAAGCGGCTCAGAGTTGAAGCCCGGGGGTTCCGCAGTCCGACACCAATTTCAGTTTTCTACGCCCGGTCGGGGATGTCAACACGACTGCCGGCGGCGGCGGGACAGTGTGAGGACCGCCACGCCCGGGTCAGTCGAGTTCGCCCCGGCGCCACGCGGCGGCGGAATGCTCCAGGTCTTCGGCGGTGAGCACCAGCTGGCGGGCGTTGCGGGTCAGCAGGGTGGCCCGGTCCCCGTGGGAGGCTTCGGAGGAATCGGCGTGGTGGGTCTGGCCGAGGGCAACCACCCGGCAGAAAGCAGCAAAGCGTTCCAGTGCCACATCGAAGTCGCCTTCGAAGGCTCCGGACAGGATGGTGTCCGCCATGGTGCGGATCTCATCCGCGCCCAGCGGCTCGGCTACGCCTGCCACCACCTTGGACACCTGCGCCACGTCCTTGCCGGCGGCGTAGAACGCGGCGACGCGCTCCGGGTTCTGCTGGATGGCGGCACGCAGGGCGTAGAGCCGCCAGAGGGCCCCGGGCAGCGAGCGGGCAGGGCTTTCCGCCCACATTTCGGCTACGGCTTCCACGCCCTGCTGGTCGGTCAGCTCGACCAGGCGGCGGGTTACTTCGGGATCGGTACTCTCACGACCGTGGTGGACCAGGGCCTGGGCGGCCAGGTGGGCCGCTTCCGAGATGCGGGCCGGATCGGCGCCGCCGGGGAAGTTGGCGAAGTCCACGGGTGCAAGAGGCTTTGGCTTGTGATGGCGCGGCGTTGGGTTGGACTCACTCATATTCGAAGAATACTCCCGCATTTCCGCAGAATCGAGGCGGGGGCAGGCGCGCGCGGAAGGGCCGCTTCCGAGCTCCGGCTAGGCTCCGTTTTTCCCTTCCGGGCCTTCCCTGGAAGGGCCGCGGTGCGGCTTTTCCACGATCTGTGCGGTGTGCGATAAAGTGGGACAGTCGGTCTGTGCAGTAGGCAGACCGGCTGGCGCCTATAGCTCAGTTGGTAGAGCAACGTCCTTTTAAGTCGTGGGTCGCAGGTTCGAGCCCTGCTGGGCGCACCCAAAACGAATGGCCTGCCTTCTTCCTGAAGGCAGGCCATTCGTCTTTAATTATCTTCAACCGCGGTGTCGGCGGCGGTGGCCGGCGTGCGGCCGGGGCGGGGCTGGTCCGCCGTTTCCTCCGCGGTTCGGCGCGCCGGCTCCGGGACCGGACGACGCCGGGTGGTATCGAACTTCATCAGCTTGTGCGTTCCGTCGCAGTAGGGCTTGATGGCCGAACCGCCACACCGGCACAGTGCCACGGTCTCCCTGTCCCGGGGAACCGGCACGCCGTCGGGCGTCACGATCTCGAAGTCGCCGCGGACCAGGAGCGGCCCGTTGGGGCAGGCCACAATCGAGGCGGGCGCGCCGGCGCGCGGCAGGGCAGCGGCCGGCTCTTCCGCGACGGGTTCCGCTGCCGGTTCCGG
>NZ_JBNHFG010000050.1:0-14772 GCF_059090025.1 Arthrobacter sp. Y3224198 | reverse complement strand
GGGGGGGGGGGTGGGGGGGCGGGGCCGAGGCGCCGGGGGGGGGGGGGCGGGGCCGGGGGGGGGGGCGCCGGGGGGGGGGGGGGGGGGGGGGGGGGGGGGCGCGGGGGGGGGGGGGGGCGGGGGGGGCGGGGGGGGGGGGGGGGGGGCGGGGGGGGGGGGGGGGGCCGGGGGGGGGGGGGGGGGGGGCGGGGGGGGGGGGGGGGGGGGGCGCGGGGCGGGGCCCCCCCCCCCCCACTTCTCTTTAACCGGCAGGTACGTGCCCCAATCGCCGCCACCCAATGCCGCGCTTAACGCAAAAGGCCCCGGCCAGATTTCTCTGACCGGAGCCTTGCTGGTCGGGGTGACAGGATTTGAACCTGCGACCTCGTCGTCCCGAACGACGCGCGCTACCAAGCTGCGCCACACCCCGTAACCAGTGCCTTTCGAAGTGGTTCACCACCTCGCGAAGCAACTTTACAAGGATACTAGACAAACCCCGATTCTGCGAAACCGGGCCCGGCGGGCCCGTCACCACGGGGCTCCCGCAGTCAGGATCGAGGAGATACGGGCGCTAGGACCCTCGGGCGGTCAGGGTGAGCAGGACGGCCTCGGGACGGCAGGCGAACCGCACCGGAGCGAACCGGGAGGTGCCGATGCCGGCCGAGACGTTCAGCGGCACGCGCCGACCGCCGTGCGCCCAGGAGGAAAGTCCCTTGGCCTGCCAGGTGGGCAGGTCGCAGTTGCTGACCAGGGCGCCGTAGCCCGGAACGCAGACCTGCCCGCCGTGCGTATGGCCAGCCAGGATGAGCTCCGCTCCTGCCCCCGTGAACTGGTTGAGCACCCGTTGGTAGGGTGCGTGCGCGACGCCGATCTTCACTTCCTGCTGTTGGGCCGCCGGGGAGGTGCCACCGGCGGACGGCAGGGGAGCAAATCCCTGGAACCGGTCCCGTTTGAGATGGGGATCGTCGACGCCGGCGAAGTTCAGCCGCAAGCCGGCCAGGTCCATCACGGCACCGGTGTTGGTGAGGTCCAGCCAGCCCGCCTCGCGGAATGCTCCGAACAGGGAGTCAAACGGCAGCTCGTCCGGGGTGCGCTTGTGCTTGGACGGCCCGGTGAAATAGGTGAACGGGTTCTTCAGGACCGGGGCGTAATAGTCATTTGATCCCGGAACAAATACGCCGGGGAAACGCATCACCGGTTTAAGCGCTTCAAGCAGCGGCGGCACCGCCTGCAGGTGGCTCAGGTTGTCGCCGGTGTTGACCACCAGATCCGGTTCCAGGTCCGCAAGGTCCTGCAGCCAGCGGACCTTCCGGTCCTGGCCCGGAACAAAATGGATGTCGGAAAGGTGCAGGATCCGCAGGGAAGGGCTTCCCGCCGGGAGCACCCGGACGGTTTCCTCCCGGATACCGAAGAGATTGCGTTCAATGAGGCAGCCGTAAGCCAGCGCGGCTGCCCCCGTTCCGGCAAGACCGCCAGCCAGCCAGGCGGCCTTGCGCCCTGCAGAAACCAGGGGGGACTCGGGCATTAACCGTTGCCCCCGGTGCCGGGTCCGGGATTGCCGCCGGGCGGGGTCCCGCCGCCGGCGTTTCCATCGGCTCCGGTGCCGGGACCCGTGCCGGGGTTGGCAGCGCCGTTGCCGGCACCTTCACCCGGGGTGCCGGGAGCAGCCGGAGCGGCAGGAGCGGCCGGTGCTGCGGGATCAGCGTTTTGCTCCGCAGGGTCCTTGTCGGCGGCAGGTGAAGCCGGTGCCGTGGCCTTGGGCTGTGACCCGCCCACCATGCTGGCCGGAGGGTTGGCGAACGGGTTGGCCTGGTACTGGCCGGCAATGCGCTGGATGAAGTTCTTCCAGGACGGACCGGCAATCAGCGAGCCGTCGATTTCGGGGTAGATGCGCCCGCCGATCAGCTTGTCCGACATGGTGGTGTTGTTGGCTTTCCAGTTACCGATCCAAGAAGCGGTGGACAGGCCGGTGCTGTAGCCCATGAACCAGGTCTGGGAACGGTAGTCATTGGTACCGGTCTTGCCTGCCGTGGGCACGCCCACCTGCAGGTTGATGCCGGAGCCGTTGGTCATCACGCGCTGCGTGGCCATGTTGACGCCCTGTGCCACTTCCTTGCGCATGGCCTGCTGGCAGGACTGTTCCGGCACCGGGTACTCGGTGCCGTCGGCGCCGGTGACGGACTCCAGTGCGATGGGCTTGCACATCAATCCGTCGGCAGCGAAGGTGGCAAAACCGGTGGCCATGGACAGCGGTGAGGCGTCGCCGCCGCCGCCGAAGGTCGACGGCGGATCCACGGAGAGCATTTCCTCTTCGCCTTCGGATCCCTTGCCGTTATGGACGCCGGAGGCAAACGCCAGCTGCTGGAACTTGCAGAGGTCGATTTCACGCGCCGAGGCCAGCGTGATGGTGTTCAGCGAGTTGGCCAGGCCGTCGAGGACGGTCGTGGTCTTGTAGTTCTTGTCGCCGTAGTTGATGGGCGTCCAGGGGTCGGTGCTGACGTAGGCCCCGCCAGGGTAGCAGCTGGCATTCCAGCGGGTTCCTACCGGGTAGGTACGCTTGGAGCCGTTCAACGAGGTATTCAGGGTCTTGCCGGAATCCAGCCAGGCAGCAACGGTGAACGGCTTGTACGTGGAACCGGGCTGGAACCCGCCCAGACCGTTGAGGTATTTGTCCGGGTTGCCGTCCTGATAGACGTCCACGTTGAAGTTCTGCACGGAGTTGCCGGCGGCAAGCTCCGGGGTGTACCGCGTGTTCTGCGCCATCACCAGGATCTTGCCCGTGCCGGGTTCCACGCTCACCATGGAGTGGCCGATCTCGGCATCAGTGGTGTCGGGGTTCGCAGTCTCGTTGATGGCGGTCTGCGCTGCGGCCTGGTAGGTGGAATTCAGTGTGGTCTTGATGGTGAGGCCGCCGCGCTTAAGCAGCTTCTCGCGGTCCTCGAGCGTAGCGCCGAAGTTCTCGTCATTGGTGACCAGGCGGGTCACGTAGTCACAGAAATAGGGGGCCTGGGCTGCACCGACACAGTTGCTGGCAACCGGGGTGATTTGCAGGTCCAGTCCGGTGGCGACGGCGGCGTCGTGCTCTTCCTGGGTGATGCGTCCGGTGTCGAGCATCCGCTTGAGCACCAGGTTGCGCCGTTCCAGGGAAGCGTCAGGGTTCAGCTCCGGGCTGTAGGCGGTGGGGCCGTTGACCACGCCGGCCAGCAGTGCCGACTGCGCAATGCTGAGGTCCTTGGCATCCACGTTGAAGAAGTAGCGGGCGGCGGCCTGTACTCCGTACGTGCTGCCGCTGAAGGGCACGATGTTGAAGTAGCCCTCAAGGATCTCGTCCTTGCTGAGCTCTTTCTCCACGGCAATGGCAAGTTTCATTTCCCGCAGTTTGTCGCCGTAATCCTTGTTGCCGCTGAAAACGACCTCTTTGTCGTTCTGCATATTGGTGTCAATGATCACGTTGTTGACGTACTGCTGCGTGATGGTGGACGCACCGCGGTTGGTGCCGCTGGCAGCATTGGACACCAAGGCGCTGACGATGCCCTGCATATCCACGCCGCCGTGTTCGTAGAACCGGTCGTCTTCGATGGCCAGCATGGCGTTGACCATGTTCGGCGACACCTGGTCGAGGGCCACCGGCTGCCGGTTCTCGTCATAAAGCGTGGCGATCAGTGCGCCGTCGTTGGCATAGATCTTGGTGGGGGTCGCCAGGGCTCCGCGTTTCAGCTCCGAGGGGAGCTGGTCGAAGAACTGGATGGAGCCGGAAGCGGCGGTTCCTGCCGCCGCAGCCGCGGGAACCAGGAGACCGGCTGCCAGGACTCCGCAAAGAGCACTGATGCCGAAGAACGCGACGAGCTTTCCGAGGGTGGTCGCCGTGTCAAAGAACGGTGATTTGCGTGCTGCCATGCGAGACAGTCTACAAGCACGTTACCCTTTCCCTTATGACCAAATGGGAATACTTCATTACACCGCTTCCACTTCACACACCCGGGCAGGTCCTGAATATGCACGGCGACGAAGGATGGGAACTGGTGCAGATTGCCGCTGCTCCGAACGGAACCGGTTCCGTTGCCTACATGAAACGCGAAAAAAGCTCGTGAGCGCCACTGCCGGCGCAGTCTCGGCCGTTGAGATCCGCCTGCGGGAACTGGGCCTGACCCTTCCCTCGGTTGCGGCTCCGGTGGCCGCCTATGTTCCGGCCGTCATTACCGGCAACCTCGTGCATACCTCCGGCCAGCTGCCGTTCGTGGACGGCGCCTTGCCCGCCACCGGCAAGGTAGGGGCCACGGTGGACGCCGGGGATGCTGCGTCCTATGCAGCCATCTGCGCCATTAACGCCCTGGCCGCGGTGAAAGCACAGATCGGTGACCTGGACCGGATCAGCCGCGTGGTGAAGGTGGTCGGGTTTGTCGCCTCCGACCCGTCCTTCACCGGACAGCCCGCCGTGATCAACGGTGCGTCGGAACTGCTGGGAAAGATCTTCGGCGCCGCAGGCCAACACGCACGTTCCGCCGTCGGTGTTGCCGTCCTGCCGCTGGACGCACCCGTGGAAGTAGAAATGATCGTGGAATTTGCCTAGCTCGACTATCCGGCTCTTTCCGGTGGCCCCCGATCAGCGGGTGGCGGCCCAGAGCTGGTTTGAACGAACCGACCGTACGCCGCGCAAACCCCGCCTGGCGTCCTCGGTAGTGCTGCTGCGGGACTCCCCGCGCGGCACCGAAACCTACCTGTCCTACCGGCGGGGCGAGTCCCCGCTGGGCAAGGTCGCCTTCCCGGGCGGCAGCGTGGAGGAAAACGACGACGCACAGGTGGCCTGGTACGGACCGGCACCCGCGGCGTGGGCCAAGTCGATGGGCATTAACGACGCCCGGCTGGCCCGGCGGCACGTGGTGGCAGCCATCCGGGAATTGTTCGAAGAAACCGGCATCCTGCTCGCCGGTCCGGATGAATCCACTCTGATGGAAAGCAACCGGGGGCCCGAATGGATGGCGGCCCGCACCGCCATCGCTGCCCAGGACGCCTCCTTCCTCGAGCTGCTCGGCAGGAGGGGCCTGGGGTTGCGGACCGACCTGCTGAGGCCGCTGTCCAACTGGCACAGCCCCGACTTTGCCCTGCGCCGTTTTGACACCCGGTATTTCGCAGCGGTCCAGCCACTCGGCCAGGACGCGACCCTGCTGGCAGGCAAGGGCATCTGGGCGGCATGGAAACCTGCCACCGAGATCATTGCAGCGCGTGAGACATCGGCCCTGGGCGACGAGATCGGGCGCCCGGACACGCAGGGGCTGACCCTGGGCGAGCTGGTGGTTCCTCCGGTGGAGATCACCTTGGAGAAGGTCGCGTCGGCGCGGGGCTGCATTGCCTACCTGTCGAGCCGCCGGCCGGCCGCCGTCTACCGTCCCGAGCTGGTGGAGGTCGACGGCGAGCCGCGGCTGGCCGTCAGCCCCGGCGGGGCAGCGGAAGGCTCTTCCCAGCACGGACGCTGAGAACAACAACGGCTGAGAACAACAACGGCGCCGGTTCCCGAAGCGGGAACCGGCGCCGTTGTTGTGTGCTCGCCTGGCCGGGGCCTAGCGGGAGCGCTGACGCAGCCGCTGGACATCCAGGATGACAACCGCCCGGGCTTCCAGCCGCAGCCAGCCGCGCTGGACAAACTCGGCCAGGGCCTTGTTAACGGTCTCGCGGGAGGCGCCCACCAGCTGGGCAAGTTCTTCCTGGGTCAGCTCGTGGGCCACCAGGATGCCGTCCGTGGCAGGACGCCCGAAGCGGTCCGCCAGGTCCAGCAGCGCCTTGGCCACGCGGCCGGGTACGTCGGAGAAAACGAGGTCGGCGAGCGACTCGTTGGTGCGGCGCAGCCGGCGGGCCAGAGCCTGCAGCAGCTGGACCGAAACCTCGGGGCGGGTCTCGATCAGGGCCCGCAGGTTCTCGTGCCTCAGCCCTGCAAGGCGGGTCTCCGAAACGGCGGTTGCGGTCGCGTTGCGCGGCGACGGATCGAAAAGAGCCATCTCGCCGAACAGTTCACCCGGGCCGAGGATGGCCAGCAGGTTTTCCCGGCCGTCAGGCGCGGAGCGGCCGAGCTTGATTTTTCCGGAGACGATGAAATAGAGCTGGTCTCCCTGGTCACCCTCACGGAAGACCGACGCTCCGCGGGATAGGTCGACCTCAGTGAGCTCTTCGGTCAGAGCGGCGAAAACGTCGTCTCCCAGAGAGGCGAACAACGGCGCGCGGCGCAGTACCTCGATATCCATGAAATCTCCTGTAAATAGTGTTCTCTACCTATTATCTTGCCGCACGTCACTGCCGAGTGACACCTGAAGCACGTTTGTTCGCCGATGGATGAGAAAAAGAGAGCATAACCACGTAGCGCGGCACGGAGCCGATAACCGCTTCTTCAGCTTGTGCAGATAAACTCGTCAAACGCAGCGGCCTACCCCCGCCGTGCCGCCCGAACCACACTTTTGGAGCTGTTTGTGCTCGGATTGACACTTCTGGACATCATCCTGCTCCTTGTTTTGCTCTTCTACCTGGTCTCGGGTCTGCGAAACGGCCTGGTGGTGACCCTCGGGGGAATCGTCGGATTCGTCGCCGGGGCGGTGGCCGCATTCTTCGCCATTCCCCTGGTTGCCGGGGCGGTGCCGGACAACGGCTGGCGGCTGACGGTGGTCATTGCGACGGCGGTAGTGCTGGTCCTGGTGGGCCACGCGGCCGGTGCGGCCCTGGGCGGACTGATCCGGCGCTGGCTGAATTTCCCGCCGCTGCGGGTCCTGGACCGGCTGCTGGGCGGTGCCGCGAACCTGGTGGTCGCTGCCTTGGTGATGGCGATGCTTGCCTTCAGCGTGACCACGCTGGGCGTGCCCTACCTCTCGCAGCAGATCGCCGGCTCCAAGGTCCTCACCGCCATCGACGATGCCACCCCGGAACAGGTGAAGACCTGGAGTGCGCAGATCCGTTCCTTCACGGTGTCCGAAGGCCTGCCCACCATCCTGGACAGTGCAGCGCCGAAAACAGCCGTGCCGCCGAGTGCGGAAATCAGCTCCGCGGCGCTTGAGACGGCATCGGCTTCCGTGCTGAAGATCACAGGTACCGCCTACCAGTGCGGGCAGAACCAGACCGGCTCCGGTTTTGTGGTTGCCGATGACCGCGTGGTGACCAATGCGCACGTAGTTGCCGGCGTCAACGAACCCGTGGTGGAAGTACCCGACGGAAGCGTGCTGCCCGCCCGGGTGGTGTACTTCGATGCGGCGCGGGACCTCGCTGTCCTCTCGGTCAATGACCTGGATGCAGCTCCCATTCCGGTGGGTGAACCGCTGCCGGATGGAACCACGGCGGCCTTCGCCGGATATCCGGCAGGCGGTCCCTTCCGGCTCCAGGCGGCAAGCGTGGAGGGCCTCTCCGATGTGGCCGTCCGCGATATCTACGGATCGGCTCCGGAGGTGCTGGAGGTTTACACCTTGGCAGCCAATGTGCAGCAGGGCAATTCCGGCGGCCCGCTGCTGGACGTCGACGGGCGGGTGGCCGGGGTCATCTTCGCCAAGACCACCGGGGACCAGCCGATCGGCTACGCCCTGTCGCTGGCCGAGGTAGGGCCGGTCATCCAGGACGCCTCCGGGTACCGTACTCCGGTCTCCGCCGGTTCCTGCACCAGCAAGTAACTGCTCGGCCGGCACCTGCCGGGCCCGGAATCACCCAAGCCAGTCCAGTGACTGTCCGTGCGGGCCTGTGCGCGCCAGGGGTGTGCCGTTGTGGTGCAGCACAAACAGGCCCGGTTCCGCGTCCCGCGGCGGTTCGGCAAAGCCGGGGACCACGCCCATGCCCTCGTTGGAGAGCCAGTGCACCGGCCGGTCGGGGATACCCAGGTAACTGGACATGGTGTCGCGGAAAATCTCCCGGTCCGCTTCGGGCAGGTACGCCAGGACCGCCGTGTGGAAAACAACGACGGCGGCATCGGCCGGGGCTGCCTCGACCAGGCCGGCGATGTGTGCGTTGATGTCGCCGCGGTCTATCCCGGCGGGAGATTTGGCGGCGACTGAGGCGGCGGCACGCAGCAGCGACCGGCGGTCCTCCATGCCCGGCCAGATCAGTGCGTCCAGCCAGGCCCGGTCGTCGGGGTCGGCCGGGTCCAGCGGATTCAGGTCCACGCCGGTGCGGTGGATGATTTCGGGCACGGCCTGCGGCAGCGGGGGATTCCCGGTGGTCCGGCACTGCAGCACCAGGTCCTCGCGGCCCTGATCGTTGATGAGCGGGCCTCCGTCATACCGGTAGGCATAGCGGTCCGGGTACAGGCACAGGCCGGCCGACGCGCCCACCTCGATCAAGGCCAGGGGACGCCCCTCGTCGTGGGCGATGCGGGCCAGGACCGGCAGGAGCACCGCGCAGCGGCGGGGCTCGTTGGTTTGGGTGCTGCGGCTGAGGATGACCTCCCGGACACGGTCCCAGTTCTCCCGCAGGAAGGCCCGGAAGCCGTTGTAGGGGCCGGCGTCGGCGCCCTGGCTGAGGGCGGCGGAGAGGACGAGGTTCGGTTGGCGCTTGTCGCGGGGCAGCCCGTCGATCAGCTCCAGCACCTCGGGGTCGCGGCTGATCTCCATGCCCCACTGTTCATAGACATCGGAGGAGCCGCGGGCCTCGTAGCGGGCGAACCGTTCGTAGCGCTGCGCGGTGGGCGGAACCTCAGTCACCGGACACCGCCGCGGACTGTGCCAGGTAGTCCACCGCCATCCGGTAGCCGCTGATCCCGGCGCCGCAGATCACCACGTCGGCCACGGCGGAGACGAAGGAGTGGTGCCGGAATTCCTCACGCCGGTGGATGTTGCTCAGGTGCACCTCCACCACGGGCAGTTCCACGGCGGAGAGTGCGTCCGGAATCGCCACCGAGGTATGGCTGTAGGCAGCAGGGTTGATGACGATCCCCGCCGCCGTGCCGCGTGCGGCGTGGATGGCATCAATCAGCTCACCCTCGTGGTTGGACTGCACGCAGTCCACGCTCCAGCCGTGCACGGCGGCTGCCGCGCGGGCAGCCGCCTCCACATCGGCCAGGGTGGACGTGCCGTAAACCGCCGGCTCGCGTGTCCCCAGCAGGTTCAGGTTGGGCCCGTTGAGGACCAGGACGGTGCGGGTGCCGGTTGTAGTCATGGCTTAACTATGCCGGAGCGGACCCCGCCGGCTGCGGCGCCGTGGCCGTGTTGCGCCGGGTCATGTGCTGTGCGGCCAGCGCACCGGCAATGGTGATCAGGGACATCAGCGCCAGGACGACGCCGGGATGCCACCAGGCGCCGCCGGTGCCTTCAGAGAAGACCTGGGTGATCGAGGGCGTGAACCCGGAGAGGATGCCCGCAATGCTGTAGGCCAGGGACATGGCGGTGAAGCCCGTGCGTGCCGGGAACAGATCCGCCATCAGGCCGCCCAGCGCCGCCCATGCCGCCGTTGGGGCAATGCCGCCGATGAGGATGGTCACGATGTAGACCGGCGTGTTGGCGTTGCTGATGATGAAGTACAGCGGGAAGGAAATCACCAGGGTGGCCACGGCGCCGGACATCACCATCCGCGCCGATCCGATCCGGTTGGCCAGGAAGCCGAAGGCGGGAATGGTCACCAGCTGGAGCACCGATCCGACCAGGGCGGCATTAAGCACGGTGGATTCGGACAGGCCCAGGACCCTGGTTCCGTACGACTGGGTGTAGGTGGTCATCAGGAAGTAGGAGCCGATACCCAGCAGCGCTGCCGCGGAAGCCACCAGTACGGCCGCCCACTGGGTACGCAGCACCTCGAGCAGGGGGATCCGGGTGAGACGGTGTGCCTTGGCAGCACTCTTGAAAACAGGGGTCTCTTCGATGGCGAGCCGCAGGTAGAGGGCGATGCCCATAAACGGGAAGGCCAGCAGGAACGGGATGCGCCATACCCCGGCCTCCATCGCCTCATCGGAGACGGTGGCCAGCAGCAGGAAGGTGGCGGTCACCATGATGGTGCCGACGGGGGAGCCGATCTGCGGAATGGCAGCGTAGAGCGCGCGTTTCCGCGGTGCCGCATGTTCGGTGGCAATCAGGATGGAGCCGCCCCACTCGCCGCCCACCGCCAGGCCCTGGAGCAGGCGCAGCACCACCAGCAGCAGAGGAGCCCAGATGCCGATGGTGTTGTAATCCGGGAGCAGGCCGACGGCGCCGGTAGCGACACCCATCAGGACGATGGTCCAGATGAGGGACGTTTTCCGTCCCACGCGGTCTCCGATGTGGCCGAAAAGGATCGCACCCACCGGCCGGGCAATGAAGCCCATGCCCAGGGTCAGGAAGGAGAGCAGGACGCCGGTGGCGGCGTCCACGTCCGGGAAGAAGATGCGGTTGAGGATAAGGGCGGCAGCCGTGCCGAAGACATAGAAGTCGTAGGACTCCAGTGCGGTGCCGATGAAGGACGCGCCCGCTACCTTGCGGGCCATCTTGGAAGACTTGGGGTCGGCCGGTGTGGCCGGTGCGAGTGAAGTAGACACGAGAAGGAATTGTCCTATCCCGTGGCCCTTTCACCAAGAGCATGAGTGCAAGGTCACATTGGCCTGTTTTTGCCGGAACCCGTGATCCGCTATTGCGGGGAGATCCGGGGCCGGATCAGTGCTTCGCCCGCGGCGGTCAGGGCGGGTCCGACAGCGGTTCCGTCGTCGACGTAGCCGTGCACCATCGCGCCGTCGCGCAGCATCAGCAGCTGGTCGGCCAGCCGGTCCGCTTCCTGCACGCCCAGCCGTGCCAGCCGCTCGGCAACAAGTGAGTGCAGCCAGTGCCGGTGGTCGGCCACCACGGCGCGCACGGGGTGGTCCGGGTCCGGATACTCCGCGGCGGCGTTGATGAAGGGGCAGCCGCGGAAGCCCGGGGTGCAGGCTTCCGTGCCCATGACGTCTGCGAGCTGGCGCAGGCCGGTGCAGGCATCGGGGTCAAGGGCTGCAGCCCGCTCCCGCATGCCGGCCGACTGTTCCTGCAGATAGGCCACCACCAGGTCGTCCTTGGAGCGGAAGTGGCGGTAGAAGGTCACCTTGGTGGTGCCTGCGGCGGCGATGATCTTGTCCGCGCTGACCGCCCGGACCCCCTCGGTGTAAAACAGGCTGGACGCCCTGCGCAGGATCCGCTCACGCACATCGGGCGTTCTGGCTGGCATGGTTCTTCTCCTGTTCCCGGCACCGTACCGGCAGTACGGCGGTTTGCAGCTCCGGCGGTTGCTGTAGACGTACTAGTTAGTCTACCTTGTACCTACAGGGTTTTCCCCACCTGTTTCCCCCCATAAGGAGTTCCCATGAGCGCTTTGTACACAGCAGCCTCCACCGCCACCGGCGACGGACGCAACGGTGAAGCCCGTACCAGTGACGGCAAGCTCGAAGTCAACCTCTCGACTCCCGTGGAGATGGGCGGATCCGGCGAGGGGACCAACCCGGAGCAGCTGTTCGCCACCGGTTACGCTGCCTGCTTCCTCTCCGCCCTGAAGATGGTTGCCCGCATGGAGAAGGCCCCCATCGCCGATGCCGCCGTTACTGCGGACGTGAGCATCTACAAGAACGACGAGGGCGGTTTCAAGCTGGGCGTGGAACTCCATGTGGAGATGTCCGGCGTGGATGAAGCCACCGCGGAGAAGCTG
Organism: Arthrobacter sp. Y3224198; assembly: GCF_059090025.1. Classification (NCBI taxonomy): domain Bacteria; kingdom Bacillati; phylum Actinomycetota; class Actinomycetes; order Micrococcales; family Micrococcaceae; genus Arthrobacter; species Arthrobacter sp. Y3224198. The sequence goes on along the minus strand of NZ_JBNHFG010000050.1, from coordinate 3,198 downwards.
ACCCAGGCAGCGCACCAGGTCTGCCCGTATTCCAACGCCACCCGCGGCAACATCGAGGTGGAGCTCGACGTCACCGTCGGCTAGCGGAGCATCCCCCGCCAACGGGTTCCAGGACAACTGGACCCGGACGAACAACAGCAGGTGCCCTCCCGGACCGGGGAGGGCACCTGCTGTTGTTGGAACCGCTGTTCTTCCGGCGCTACTTCCGCAGCGACTCGGAAATCTGCTGCATGACCGTGTTGTCCGCCAGCGTGCTGGAATCGCCGGCTTCCCGTCCCTCGGCCACGTCCTTGAGCAGGCGCCGCATGATCTTGCCGCTGCGGGTCTTGGGCAGCTCGGGGACCACCAGGATGTGCCGCGGCTTGGCGATGGGGCCGATTTCCTTGCCGACGTGGTTGCGCAGGGTGGTGACAATGTCGTCGTCGTCCTTGGCGCTGCCGCGAAGGATCACGAAGGCCACCACGGCTTCACCGGTGGTGTCATCCGCGGCGCCGACGACGGCGGCCTCCGCCACCGACGGGTGGCTCACCAGGGCGGACTCGATCTCCGTGGTGGAGAGCCGGTGGCCGGAAACGTTCATCACGTCGTCGACGCGGCCCAGCAGCCAGATATCGCCGTCCTCGTCCTTCTTGGCACCGTCCCCGGCGAAGTACATGTTGTCGAACCGGGACCAGTAGGTTTCCTTGAACCGTTCCGGGTCGCCCCAGATGCCGCGCAGCATGGACGGCCACGGCTCCTTGACCACCAGGAAGCCGCCGGAACCGTTGGGGACCGGCTCGCCCATCTCATCGACGACGTCCACCGAGATACCGGGCACGGCCACCTGCGCCGAACCGGGCTTGGTGGCGGTGATTCCGGGCATGGGTGCGATCATGTGCGCGCCGGTCTCGGTCTGCCACCAGGTATCCACAATCGGCGCCGGGTTTTCCTTCTTGCCGCCGTTGGCGCCGATGACCTGCCGGTACCACATCCAGGCTTCGGGATTGATCGGCTCGCCCACCGAACCCAGGACCCGGATGGATTCGAGGTTGTACTTCTGCGGGATGTCCCGGCCCCACTTCATGCAGGTGCGGATGGCGGTAGGTGCGGTGTAGAGGATGGAAACCTTGTACTTCTCCACCAGTTCCCACCAGCGGCCCTGGTGCGGGGTGTCCGGCGTGCCCTCATACATCAGCTGGGTGGCGCCGTTGATCAGCGGGGCGTACGCCACGTAGCTGTGTCCGGTGACCCAGCCGATGTCCGCCGTGCACCAGTACACGTCCGTCTCGGGGCGCAGGTCGAAGGTGTTCAGGTGGGTAAAGGCGGTCTGCGTGAGGAAGCCGCCGGTGGTGTGCAGGATGCCCTTCGGCTTTCCCGTGGTGCCGGAGGTATACAGGATGAACAGCGGGTGCTCCGAGTCGTGTGCCACGGCCGTGTGCTCGGCGCCCGCGGCGTCGACGACGTCGTGCCACCACCGGTCCAGTCCGTCGTTCCAGTCCACGGCCTCGCCGTTGCGGCGGACCACCAGCACGTTTTCAACCGTGTGCCCGGGAGCGGACAGTGCCTCGTCCACCGCCGGCTTGAGCGCGCTCGGCTTGCCGCGCCGGTAGGAGCCGTCGGCGGTCACCACGAGTTTCGCCTCGGCGTCGTCAATCCTGCTCCGGAGCGCGTCGGCGGAGAATCCGCCGAACACCACCGAATGCACCGCGCCGATACGGGCGCAGGCCAGCATGGTGATGACGGCTTCGGGGATCATGGGCAGGTAGACAGCCACCCGGTCGCCCTTGGCCACGCCCAGGGACTCGAAGGCGTTGGCTGCCTTCTTCACTTCTTCGGTCAGCTGCGCGTAGGTGTAGGTGCGGGTATCGCCGGGTTCGCCTTCGAAGTAGATGGCAACCCGGTCCCCGCGACCCTCCTCCACATGCCGGTCCAAGGCGTTGTAGGCGGCGTTGAGGGTGCCGCCGACGAACCACTTGGCGAAGGGCGCCTCGCTCCAGTCCAGGGCCTGGTCGAAATCCTTCTCCCAGGACAGGATTTCCCGTGCCTGGCGGGCCCAGAATGCGGGGCCGTCGGCAGATGCTTCCTCGTAAAGGGACGGCTGTGCCACTGCGGAGGCAGCAAATTCGGCGCTCGGCGGGAAGCTTCGGCGTTCATGCAGCAGGTTCTCGAAGGCGTCTCCGTGCTTCTTTGCAGGGGACTGATCAGACATGGTTGAGCCCTTTCGCTTCGCTGAAAATCCATCACTTGGTGATCGTGCATGGCTGCCACCCACCCTATCGCCGGATTTCCGCGGCTGTGTCCGTGGTCACATATCGAGTTACAAAACGGCTCGATTATGCGGTGAGCGGTATGTCACTGCGCCGGGGCGCGCCGCACCTCGGCTAGTCTGCCTCGCCGTCGTTGATTAGGCTGTCTGAAGGAAGCAACCGCTTATGTACCGAGGCGGCCTACCGTTACCGGCGGCCGTAAAGCGGTGCCGGGCGGCGGTCGTGAATGGAGATCAGTATGAACAACCCCCCTGTTGAGAACGAGACCCGCGGCATGGCCGGCTCTTCGCATACCGGCGGACATCCCTCCGCCGCGCCTGCTGCCGCCGGCGAACAGCCTTCCACCGCCGGCTCCGCAAGTGCTCTCTTCGGTCCGTTCGGCCTGCGCGACACAGTGGTGGGTGCCTCCGTCCTGGTGATGCTGGTGGGCAGCATCCTCCCGTTCTTCACGGTGAGCGCCCTGGGCTTCGATGATGACTTCAACCTCTGGAACGGGTTCTCCCTGTTCTTCCTCGGCATCGGGATCCTGCTGCCGCTGGTTGTCGCCGGGCTCTTTGCCGGCCGCCGCCTGGCCCCGGGCATGAAGCCCCGTGTCGGTTCCCTGTCCCTGGACCAGTTCGCTTCCGTGGCCGCGGTACTGGCACTGGTGTTCTTCTTTATCCAGACCGTCACCGACTTCGCGGTTGGTCCGCTGGTGGCCCTGATCGGATCCCTGGGCCTGGTGTCCGCCACCACCCTGGCTCCGCACCTGCCGTTCTTCGCGCGCGAGTTTGCCGAGCGCCCCGAGGCTGCCGCAGTGCCGATGGCACGGGAAGCGCTGCCGCTCCGCGCCCGCCCGGCCCGCCCCAAGACCGAGGCTTCCGCCCGCCGCTTCGCCAACCCGGTCCGCCGGGACGAGCGGACACCCGCCGCCGGCCCGCGCGGCATTGAAACCGGCGCCTCCCATGACGCC
>NZ_JBNHFG010000049.1:0-15570 GCF_059090025.1 Arthrobacter sp. Y3224198 | reverse complement strand
CGAGGACCGGGCGGAGCCCCGGGTACCGGTGGCGGCGCCCCGGTTGGCGGCGGTTTCGGCAAGGGCGGCCGCGGACGCGGCGGCACTGCCGGTGCTTTCGGCAAGGGCGGCGCAGGCCGCGGCAAGCAGCGCAAGTCGAAGCGGGCAAAGCGGCAGGAACTGGAGCAGATGTCGGCTCCGTCGCTGGGCGGCGTTTCGGTGCCCCGCGGCGACGGCAACACTGTTGTCCGTCTGCGCCGCGGCGCGTCCATCACGGACTTCGCCGACAAGATTGAGGCAAACCCGGCCGCACTGGTGACCGTGCTGTTCCACCTTGGTGAAATGGCAACGGCCACCCAGTCACTCGACGAGGAGACCTTCGGTGTCCTGGGCGAGGAACTGGGCTACAAGATCCAGGTTGTGTCCCCGGAGGACGAAGAGCGCGAGCTGCTGAGCAGCTTCGACATCGACTTCGAGGCCGAGCTGGAAGCCGAAGGCGACGAGGAACTGGAAGCACGTCCTCCGGTAGTCACCGTGATGGGTCACGTTGACCACGGTAAGACCCGCCTGCTGGACGCCATCCGCAACTCGAACGTTGTCGAGGGCGAACACGGCGGCATCACCCAGCACATCGGTGCCTACCAGATCGAGTTCGATCACGAAGGCACCGAGCGCGCCATCACGTTCATTGATACCCCGGGCCACGAAGCGTTCACCGCCATGCGTGCCCGTGGTGCCAAGGTCACCGACATCGCGGTCCTGGTTGTTGCAGCCGACGACGGCGTTATGCCCCAGACGGTGGAAGCACTCAACCACGCACAGGCAGCCAACGTGCCGATCGTGGTGGCCGTGAACAAGATCGATAAGGAAGGCGCCAACCCGGAGAAGGTCCGCGGACAGCTGACCGAATACGGCCTGGTTCCCGAGGAATACGGTGGCGACACCATGTTCGTGGAGGTCTCTGCCCGCCAGAACCTCAACATCGACGCCCTGCTCGAAGCCGTGCTGCTCACCGCAGATGCTGCCCTGGACATGCGTGCCAACCCGAACAAGGACGCCCGCGGTATCGCCATCGAAGCGAACCTGGACAAGGGCCGCGGTGCGGTGGCAACCGTGCTGGTCCAGTCCGGCACGCTGAAGGTCGGCGACACGATCGTGGCCGGAACGGCCCACGGCCGCGTCCGTGCCATGTTCGACGAGAACGGCGACAACGTCACCGAAGCCGGTCCTTCGCGTCCGGTCCAGGTGCTCGGCCTGTCCAACGTTCCGCGTGCCGGCGACACTTTCTTCGTGACCGACGACGAGCGCACCGCCCGCCAGATCGCTGAAAAGCGTGAGGCTGCGGACCGCAACGCCGCACTGGCCAAGCGCCGCAAGCGCATCAGCCTGGAAGACTTCGACAAGGCTGTGGCCGAGGGCAAGGTTGACACTCTCAACCTCATCCTCAAGGGTGACGTTTCCGGTGCTGTTGAAGCCCTGGAAGACTCGCTGCTCAAGATCGACGTCGGCGAAGGCGTGCAGCTGCGCGTCATCCACCGCGGCGTTGGTGCCATCACGCAGAACGACGTCAACCTGGCGACCGTGGACAACGCGATCATCATCGGCTTCAACGTCAAGCCGGCCGAGCGCGTTGCCGACCTGGCCGAACGTGAAGGCGTGGACATGCGCTTCTACTCGGTCATCTACGCAGCCATCGATGACATTGAGCTGGCCCTCAAGGGCATGCTCAAGCCTGAGTACGAAGAGGTCCAGCTCGGCACCGCCGAGGTCCGCGAAGTCTTCCGTTCCTCCAAGTTCGGAAACATCGCCGGCTCGATCGTTCGCTCCGGTGTTATCCGCCGCAACGCCAAGGCACGGGTCACCCGCGACGGCAAGCTCATCGGTGAGAACCTCACCGTCGACTCGCTCAAGCGTTTCAAGGACGACGCCACCGAGGTCCGGACGGACTTCGAATGTGGTATCGGCCTGGGCTCGTTCAACGACCTCCGCGAGGGCGACATCATCGAGACCTTCGAAATGCGCGAGAAGCCGCGCGTCTAGTCCGTGGCCGGGGCCGCCGGAGATTCTTCCGGCGGCCCCGTACCCGCGTGGCCGGAGGTCACGCCGGGCCCGTTTGAGGCGGGCCGGCACCAACACCGCACCTGCGGCACCGGCTTGGCCGGTGCCGGAAGTGCGTTCCCATGTTTTGAGGTAAGGAGAGGTAATGGCAGATCCAGCACGCGCTGCGAAACTCGCTGACCGCATCAAGGTAGTAGTTGCCCAGGCGCTTGAACGGCGGGTCAAGGATCCGCGGCTGGGCTTCGTCACCATCACCGATGCACGGGTCACCAATGATCTGCAGCATGCCACTGTGTACTACACCGTTTTCGGCGACGATGCGCAGCAGGCGGACACCAAGGCCGCCCTGGAATCGGCACGGGGCATCCTCCGCGCCGAGGTGGGCAAGAACATCACCGTCCGGCTGACGCCCACGCTCGAATTCGTGGCGGATGAAATCCCGGTCAACGCCGGCCACCTTGAGGAACTCATCCGGGCCGCCAAGGAGCGCGACGCAGAACTGGCTGCGCTCAAGGAAGGCGCCACGTACGCCGGCGACGCCGACCCGTACCGCAAGGACGAGGACGACTTCGAGGACGACGAAGACGATGACGACGCTTCGGTGGAGTCCGACGCGAAGTAACAACACGTAAGGAGGGAGCGGTTCCGTACAGGAACCGCTCCCTCTTACGTTAAGGAGCCGGCAGCCGGCGCACTCCCTCCAGCAGCTCTTCCCGGTCCCCGCAGAGGGCAATCCGGACCCACCCCTCGCCAATGGAGCCGAAGGCCGTTCCCGGCGCCACTGCAACTCCCTGTTCGGCCAGGAACCGGACCGTCCAGTCCCGGACACTGCCTTCCGTGGCGTGGGAGACGTCCGCCCACAGGTAGAAGGCCCCCTGGGCTTCCAGATAGGGGATGCCCTTGTCCGCCAGGACGGCGCAGGCTGCGTCCCGGTTGGCGCGGTAGTGTGCGGCGGCAGTGTCGACGTAGTCCTGTGGGCCGGTCAGGGCGGCCAGGGCCGCGTACTGCGACGGGGAGGCGACGCAGGAGACGATGGACTCCATCACGGTGTTCAGCACCGGTTCCAGCTCGGTGGGCAGCACCAGGGCGCCGATCCGCAGCCCGGTCAGCCCATAGGTCTTGGACAGCGTCAGGGAGGTGACCACGCGTTCCCCGCCCTCGCCATCGAAGGCCAGCGGACTGACGTGCGGAACATCGAAGGTGAAGGCCTCGTAGCATTCGTCGGAGATGATCCACAGGTCGTGCCGGCGGGCCAGGTCCACCAGCTCTTCGGTCAGTTCGGGGCTGAACACCGCACCCAGGGGGTTCGACGGCGAGTTCAGGAGCAACACCCTGGTGCGCGGCGTCAGCAGCGCCTCAAGGTCTTCGATGCGCGGCTGGAAGCCGTGCCCGGGGTACAGCGGATATTCCACGGGCACCGCGTGCAGCAGCCTGGCTGTCATGGCAAACGTGGGATAGCCGGGGTTCGGCACCAGGATCTCGTCCCCGGCATCCAGCAGCATGCTCATCGCCAGGTGAAGGCCCTGCTGGGCGCCGGAAGTGACGAACACGCGGTCGGCGGCAATGTCGGTTCCGCTGAGCTTTTCGGCATGGCGGGCGAAGGCCAGGCGCAGCGGGGCGATGCCCGCATTCGGGGTGTACCCGGTCTCGTCACGGTCCAGGGTGGCCCGGGCCGCGTCGAGGATGTGCCGCGGCGTGGGAAAACCGGGTTCCCCGATGCTCAGGACAATGGAATCGGGTTGTGCCCATGCGGCCTGGGTGATCTCGCGGATCTGGTTGGGCGGGACATTGCGGACGTGAGGTGAGAGCTGTGCCATATCCGCATGCTATCGCCGCCGGCGGGTGCCCGGCGTGCGCCCGCCGGGCACCGCGCCGCACCATATACTGAAAGGCGTGAATTCAGGGCAGGTCCGTTCAGGACTGATTATTGTGGACAAACCGCAGGGATGGACGAGCCACGATGTGGTCGGACGCCTGCGGAGACTGGCAGGCACCCGGAAGGTCGGGCACGCAGGCACCCTGGATCCCATGGCTACCGGTGTGCTGGTAGTCGGCATCAACAAGGCCACCCGGCTGCTGACCTACATTGTCGGCACCACCAAGACCTACGAAGCCACCATCCGGTTGGGCCAGAGCACGGTCACGGATGACGCCGAGGGTGACGTCACCGCCGAGCACATCGCCGCTGCCGTCACCGATGAGGAGATCCGGGCCGCAGTCGAGGCGCTGACCGGAGACATCCAGCAGGTCCCCAGCAGCGTCAGCGCGATCAAGGTCAACGGTGAGCGGTCCTACGCCAAGGTCCGCGCCGGGGGAGAGGTCAACCTGCCCGCCCGGCCCGTGACGGTGTCGCGGTTCGAGATCCACGGCATCCGGCGCGAGAACGGCGGAAAGCTGCGCGATGTAGATGTCACCGTCGACTGCTCGTCCGGCACCTACATCCGTGCGCTGGCACGCGACCTGGGGGCGGCGCTCGGCGTGGGCGGGCACCTCACCGCGCTGCGCCGCACCAAGGTGGGCCCGTTCGGGATCGACGCGGCGTCCACGCTCGAGGAGCTGGCCGCGGAGCTGCGCGTCCTGGACCTCGACGACGCCGCCGCGCAGCTCTTCGACGTCCGGCACCTGTCCGCAGCCGAAGCGGACGACCTCTCGCACGGCAGGCGGATCAGTGCCACCGGAAGCGGCGCACCGGGCCCGGTGGCCGCCATGGACCCGGACGGACACGTGGTGGGCCTGCTGGAGGACAAGGGCGCGGCAGCCAAGGCGCTGCTGGTCTTTGCCCCGGGAAACGAGAAAGCGTAATGGACCCTCTGTTTATCGTCGGCTCACTGGTCTGCCTGGTGTCGGTGGTGCTGTGCATCGGCGCAGCAGTGCTGAAGCAGGGACCGAATGACCTGACCATCCTGTCCGCGGCCGCCGTCGAACTGTTCCTTTTGGTCTACGGCGTGGTCTCCCTGGTCCGCCTGGCGGGCGGCCAGGGCATCGCGGGGGAGCCCTGGGAATTCTGGGGCTACCTGCTGACCGCTCTGATTGTTCCGGTGGGCGCAGTCTGGTGGTCCCTCATGGACCGCAGCCGTTGGAGCAACATTGTGCTCTCGGCCGTCGGCATCACTGTTTTTGTCATGCTGTTCCGCATGGAACAGATCTGGGATGGAGCAACTCTGCTATGAACGCCACCGGTCCAAACGACGGACTCAATGACGGCAAGGGCACCGGGGCGCAGCCGGCACCCGCAGCCCGCAACGCCGGCCCCGGACGGCTGCTGGTAGCCGTCTACGCCATTTTTGCCCTGGCGGCGACGGCCCGTGCCGCGTTCCAGATCCTCACCAAGTTCGACCACGCACCCCTGGCCTACCTGCTCTCGGCCTTCGCCGCCGTGGTGTACATCGTTGCCACCGTGGGGCTCGCCCGCTCCGGTCCCACCGCCTACAAGGTCTCACTGGCCGCGGTGAGCGTGGAAATGGCCGGCGTGCTGGCCGTCGGCATCTTCGGGCTGGTGGATCCTGCGGCACTGCCGGACGACACCGTCTGGTCCGGCTTCGGCAGCGGATACGGCTATGTACCCCTGGTGCTTCCCTCGGTGGGGCTGTGGTGGCTCTACCGGCACCGCGCCGATGCGCGGCAATGAAATAAGCATGCTTACCTGTTTGGCGCCGGTGCGTGAGACGATGTCAGGAACAAACAACCGTTCCTAACTCCGTTCAGGGGGAACCATGAGCAATCCGACGCCAACACCTGATGAACGGCCCCGCGCGGGAGCCAACACTCCGGCAGCCGAACCGTCAACCCCGGGCAGCGCGGGAAGTGCAGGCCGTCCGGACGGTTCCGGGCCGGGCCGGCAGGCATCGCAGCAGGTGCGGCCGGCACGGGGCAAGAGCGGCAAGAGCGCCGATGGCGGCCGCACACGTGCCCCCAAGCAGTACAAGAGCAGTGACGACTGGGGCGTCTTCCGTGCCGTGGTGATCGGCGTCGGAGTGCTGGTGGCCGGCTTCGGCCTGTACAACCTCATCACCGGGACGGCCGGGCTGCCGGATGGCAGCGGGGGAGAGGTGGATCCCACCCTGGAGAGCCAGTACCGGTTCTTCTCGGCCATGATGGTGGGCGTGGGGGCGGCCTTCGTCGCCATCGCCGTGAAGTTCCAGTGGGCGAACATGCTGTGGCTGGTCTGCCTGATGGTCTTCCTGGGCGGAATCGGCCGGGTGGTGTCCTGGGCCTTCTCCGGCACTCCGCACTTCACCTTCATCGTGCTGATGATCGTGGAACTGGCCTTCCCGCCGGCGCTGCTGGTGTGGCACCGTTTTATCGCCAAGACCAGCGACCTGCGCCGGCAGTACAGCGGACAGGGCGACGGCGGTGCCGCGGAACCTGGCGTCGCCGGCGGTGCCCGCTGAACCGGCGCTGATCGAAGATGCCGCGGTGATCGGACATAATGGATAGGTCCCGGCGCAGCTGTTGCGGTGCCGGTGCGCCGGACCGGTTGTTCGATCCGGGACGAGAGAATCTTGCTAAGGAGCCTGCGTGTACTACTGGAATGACCTGGCCGAGGTACCGGCCGGCATTGGTCCGACAGTAATCACCATCGGCAACTTCGACGGCGTGCACCTGGGCCACCAGCATGTGCTGAACCGCCTGGTCAAGGTTGCCCGGGACCAGGACGCGGCTGCCGTGGCGATCTCCTTTGATCCGCATCCCGCACAGGTGCACCGCCCGGACAGTGCGCCGGAACTGATCATGGGTACCGTGGACCGGGTCCAGGCCCTGGCCGACACCGGCCTGGACGGCCTGCTGATGATGCACTACACCCTGGAGCTTGCGTCCCTGACCGCCGAGGAGTTTGTCCGCACCGTCCTGGTGGATGCACTGCATGCCAAGACGGTGGTCATCGGCCACGATGTCCGGTTCGGCCGCGGCAATGCCGGGGACCTGCAGACCATGCGCGACCTGGGCGCCCGGCTCGGCTTCGCCGTCGAGGCGGTGGATGATTTCGGCGCCCTGCCCGACGGCCCCGCGTCCGGACGCCGCTGCTCGTCAACCTGGATCCGCGAAGCCCTGCGCGAGGGGGACGTCCGCACGGCCGCCCGTCTGCTGGGTCGCACGCACCGGATGCGCGGCGAGGTGGTTCACGGCGCAGCCCGCGGACGCGAGCTCGGCTTCCCCACCGCCAATCTGGCCCCCGAAGCCTCCGGACTGATCCCCGCCGACGGCATCTATGCGGGCTGGCTCGTGGATGAAGCGGGAGCACGCTGGCCCGCCGCGGTTTCGGTCGGCTCCAACCCCACCTTCGAGGGGGTTAGCCGGCAGGTGGAAGCACATGTGATTGACCGGCCGGCCGAAGACGTCGCCGACTTCGACCTCTACGGCCAGCACGTGGTGGTGGAGTTCGTGGAACGGCTGCGCGGCATGGTGGCCTACACCGGCCCGGAAGCTCTGGTGGAGCAGATGCGCCTCGACGTCGAACGCACCCGGAAGGTCCTTTCGACAGAAAGCGGCACCGGCAGGTAAACTGGATTCAAATTCGGCTGCGGTCCGTGGCGGCTGAATTTCTTTGTGTTCCGGGGCTTGCACCCGTCAACACGGAGATTCCCGGCAGCGAAGTGCTGATTCGGGCCTCACGGCACAACTCTAGGAGTTACATTGGCACTCGATCCCGCCGTCAAGCAGGAGATCATTCGGGAATTCGCTCGGGCTGAAGGGGACACCGGTTCCCCCGAGGTTCAGGTGGCTGTGCTTTCGCGGCGCATCCTCGACCTGACCGAGCACCTGAAGACCCACAAGCACGATCACCACACCCGCCGCGGCCTGATGGCCCTGGTTGGTCGCCGTCGTCGTATGCTTACCTACCTGCGCGAGACCGACATCGCCCGCTACCGTGCGCTCATCGAGCGTCTCGGCCTGCGTCGATAGTCTTTGTGGAAGGCGGCACCTGTGCATCAGCGCGGGGAGCCGCCTTTTGCGCAGGCAGGCATGGACACCGGGAAAGCCGGAAGCGCACCTGTCTGAATGACGAACGGGTCCCCTTACGGGGGGACCCGCGCAAGCAGTAAGAGCAGTACAGCAAAACACAACAGGAGTCAGCCAGCATCGCAGCATTCGCGGTCCTCGGTAGTGGTCTCCGGGAGATTTCAGCCCGTGGACCTCGATCGAAGACCGGGTGTTGAACGTACGGCCCATGCCGTGCGGAAGGAAGTCTTGAAACGGTGCTGGGTGCCTCCGCCCACAGAAGAAACGGAGGTGGCTCTCATATGGAGGGTCCCGAAATTCAGTTCTCAGAAGCCGTCATTGACAACGGCAAATACGGCAAGCGCGTCATCCGGTTCGAAACCGGCCGCCTTGCCCAGCAGGCCGCCGGTTCCGCGATGGTCTACATCGATGAAGACACCGCCCTGCTTTCGGCCACGTCCGCCGGCAAGTCCCCGCGTGAAGGTTTCGACTTCTTCCCGCTGACCGTGGACGTCGAGGAGCGTATGTACGCTGCCGGCCGCATCCCGGGTTCGTTCTTCCGCCGCGAAGGCCGCCCGTCCACTGAAGCCATCCTGGCCTGCCGCCTGATGGACCGCCCGCTGCGCCCCGCCTTCGTCAAGGGCCTGCGCAACGAAGTCCAGGTTGTAGTGACCGTGCTGGCGATCAACCCCGACGTGCTCTATGACGTGGTTGCCATCAACGCATCCTCCATGTCCACCCAGCTGAGCGGCCTGCCGTTCTCCGGCCCCATCGGCGGCGTCCGCGTTGCCCTGGTCGACGGCCAGTGGGTTGCCTTCCCGAAGCACTCCGAGCTGGACCGCGCCGTGTTCTCCATGGTGGTTGCCGGCCGCATTGCCGGTGACGACGTCGCCATCATGATGGTCGAGGCCGAAGCCACCGACAACGCCTGGAACCTCATCAAGGAAGAGGGCGCCACCGCCCCGACCGAAGAGATCGTGGCCGAGGGCCTGGAAGCGGCCAAGCCGTTCATCAAGGTCCTGTGCGACGCCCAGTCGGACCTGGCCGCACGCGCTGCCAAGCCCACCGTCGAGTTCCCGATCTTCCTGGACTACCAGGATGACGTGTACGAGGCCGTTGAAGCCGCCGCTGCCGAGAAGCTCGCCAAGGTCTTCTCTATTGCGGACAAGCAGGAGCGCGACGCCGCTTCCGACGAGCTGAAGGACGAAGTCAAGGCCGCCCTGGCCGAGAAGTTCGAAGGCCGCGAGAACGAAATCTCCGCCGCCTTCCGCTCCGTTACCAAGCAGGTTGTGCGCCAGCGCATCCTCAAGGAGCAGGTCCGCATCGACGGCCGCGGCCTGACGGACATCCGCCAGCTCACCGCCGAGGTAGAGGTTCTGCCCCGCGTGCACGGCTCCGCCATCTTCGAGCGCGGCGAAACCCAGATCCTGGGTGTCACCACGCTGAACATGCTGAAGATGGAACAGCAGATCGATTCACTGTCGCCGGTAACGCGCAAGCGCTACATGCACAACTACAACTTCCCGCCGTACTCCACCGGTGAGACCGGCCGCGTGGGTTCGCCCAAGCGCCGCGAAATCGGCCACGGCGCCCTCGCCGAGCGTGCACTGGTTCCGGTGCTGCCCTCGCGCGAAGAGTTCCCGTACGCCATTCGCCAGGTCTCTGAAGCCCTGAGCTCCAACGGCTCCACGTCCATGGGTTCGGTCTGCGCCTCCACGCTGTCCATGCTCAACGCCGGCGTGCCGCTGCGTGCTCCGGTTGCCGGTATCGCCATGGGCCTGGTCTCCGACCAGGTTGACGGCGAAACCCGCTACGCCGCGCTGACCGACATCCTCGGCGCCGAAGATGCCTTCGGCGACATGGACTTCAAGGTTGCCGGTACCTCCGAGTTCGTCACGGCTATCCAGCTGGACACCAAGCTCGACGGTATCCCCGCCTCCGTGCTGGCAGCAGCGCTGAAGCAGGCCCGCGAAGCCCGCCTGCACATCCTCGATGTCATGCAGGCCGCCATTGACGCTCCGGACGAGCTCTCCGAGTTCGCGCCGCGCATCATCTCGGTGAAGATCCCCGTGGACAAGATCGGCGAGGTCATCGGCCCGAAGGGCAAGATGATCAACCAGATCCAGGAGGACACGGGCGCTGACATCTCCATCGAAGATGACGGCACCGTCCTCATCGGCGCAACCGACGGCGGCTCCGCCGAGGCTGCCCGCTCGGCGATCAACGCGATCGCCAACCCGCAGGTCCCCGAGATCGGCGAGCGTTACCTCGGTACGGTAGTCAAGACCACCACCTTCGGTGCCTTCGTCTCCCTGACCCCGGGCAAGGACGGCCTGCTGCACATCTCCGAGCTGCGCAAGCTGGCCGGCGGCAAGCGCGTGGACAACGTCGACGACGTCGTCTCCGTGGGCCAGAAGGTCCAGGTGGAAATCACCAAGATCGATGACCGCGGAAAGCTTTCGCTCTCCCCGGTGGTTGCCGATGACGCCGAAGGCGCCGAGGCAGCAGAAACCGAGTCTGCAGAGTAAATGCCGGACTTTTCCGATGGTGACCGTTCCGTGTCCGCTTCCCAGGGACACGGAACGGTCGTCAAGCTTCCGCTGACCACCCTTCCCTCCGACCCGACCCTCGTGGTCGGTACCCCGGGCGGCGCCGTTGTGCGCCGGTCGGTCCTGCCCGGCGGAGTCCGGGTACTGACGGAGGAAATGCCGGGCCAGCGCAGCACGGCCATCGGATTCTGGGTTGGTGTCGGCTCGCGGGATGAAGCCGCGGGCCGGCACGGCTCCACACACTTCCTTGAGCACCTGCTGTTCAAGGGCACCAGCCGCCGCTCGGCGCTGGACATCGCCTCGGCATTCGACGAGGTGGGCGGCGAGTCGAACGCGGCCACCGCCAAGGAAAGCACCTGCTACTACGCACGCGTGCTGGACACCGACCTTCCCATGGCCATCGACGTCATCGCCGACATGGTCACCTCCGCCGTCCTTGATCCGGACGAGCTGGAGCAGGAACGCGACGTCATCCTGGAAGAAATCGCCATGGACAATGACGATCCCGCGGATCTGTGCCACGAACGCTTCTCCGAGGCGGTCCTTGGCGACCATCCCCTCGGCCGTCCGATCGGGGGAACCCCCGAAGCCATCCGCAGCGTCTCGCGTGAGGCCGTGCTGGAGCACTACCAGCGCTACTACCGGCCGTCCGAGCTGGTGGTCACCGCCGCCGGCGGGCTGGACCACAACGAGGTCTGCACGCTTGTTTTTGACGCGCTGCGTACGGCCGGCTGGGAGCTTGACCCCGCTGCCACGCCGTCGCCGCGCCGCAACACCGAACCCGCACTGATCTCCGGCACCGCCGGGGTGCACGTGTTCAACCGGCCGGTGGAACAGGCCAACATCGTGATGGGCTGCCCGTCGCTGACCGCCACCGATGACCGCCGGTTTGCCATGAGCGTGCTGAACACCATCCTGGGCGGCGGCATGTCTTCGCGCCTGTTCCAGGAGATCCGCGAAAAGCGCGGCCTGGTCTACTCCACCTACTCCTTCTCGGCGTCGTACGCCGACGCCGGGTACTTCGGCATGTATGCCGGCTGTTCTCCCGCCAAGACCCGCCAGGTCATCGACCTGCTGGGCAGCGAACTCGAGCGGCTGGCCGCCGACGGCGTCGAGCCGGGCGAACTGGCGAAGGCGCTCGGCCAGATTTCCGGCGGTATGGTGCTTGGCCTGGAGGATTCCGGCTCCCGGATGTCCCGGCTGGGACGTGCCGAACTGGTCAGCGGTGAATTCATCGATATTGACGAGTCGCTGCGCCGGATCCACTCGGTCACGGCCGAACAGGTCCAGGAACTGGCCGCCGAGCTGGCAGCCGCACCCCGGACAATCACCGTGGTGGGACCTTTCGAGTCCGCGAAGGAACTCGGCTTCTAATCCAGCCGCCCGCCGTCCTGGCGGGCCCTACCCGCCGGCGAACGGCGGCAGGATGTCCACGACGTCGTCCTGCTGCAGCAGCATGGCCGGGTTCCGTGCCGCCGTTTCATTGACCAGGAACGTGCTGCGGGCAATCACCGTGGCCAGTGCAGGCACTCCTGCTCCCGGCGACGGATACCGTGCGCCGAGCTTTTCGGACAGTTCCGCCAACGTGAGCGGCCCTTCGTCCAGGGTTTCCTCTTCTGTCCCGGCTGCCGCCTTTGCAGCACCGAAGTATCGGATCAGCACTTAGCCACCTATCGCACTCATGGTTCGGTCCGGCTGGACATAATCGGGATCGCCCAGCCCGGTGTGGCCCATGCCGTGGGCCTTGGGCTTGCCCCACATCGCTTCCTGCCAGCGGCGGACCACGGCGTCGTCGTCCACCCCGCTGCGCAGCAACGCCAGCAGATCGGTTTCCTCATGGGAGAACAGGCAGCTGCGTACCTTCCCCTCCGCGGTGATCCGGGTGCGGACGCATTCGGCGCAGAAGGGCTCAGTCACGGAGGCAATGATCCCCACGGTGCCGGCAACAATGTCCGGGGCGGTCCGCCGGCGCACCTCCCACCGTTCCGCCGGAGCACCGTTGCGCTGCCGCGGGTCCGGGGTGAGGACAAAGTCCCGTTCCAGCAGGCTGCGCATTTCCGCAGCCGTGATCATCCCGTCCCGGGTCCAGCCGTGATCCGCGTCCAGCGGCATCTGCTCGATGAAACGCAGCTCAAAACCGCGGCTGACCGCCCAATCCAGCAGGTCCGGTGCCTCGGCGTCGTTGATTCCGCGCATCAGCACTGCGTTGATTTTCACCAGCCCCAGCCCCACCCGGGCCGCTTCCTCCACGCCGCGCAGCACCCGGTCCAGGAACGGGCGGCGGGTGAGCCGGGCAAAGGTATCCGGATGCAGGGAATCGAGGGACACGTTGATGCGGGTCAGCCCGGCGTCCTTGAGCGCCCGGGCCTTCTTGTCCAGGCCCAGGCCGTTGGTGGTCAGGGAGACCGGCAGATCCGGGTGGTTGGCGCGGATTCCGGCCACAATCTCCACCAGATCCGCACGCACCAGCGGCTCGCCGCCGGTCAGCCGAAGCTCCCTGACACCCAGCCGGTCCACGCCGATGCGGACCAGGCGGATGATCTCGTCGCGGGAGAGGACCTTGTCCCGGGCCAGCCAGTCCAGCCCCTCCGCAGGCATGCAGTACGTACAGCGCAGGTTGCATTTATCCGTCAGGGAAAGCCGCATGTCCGTCGCCCGGCGGCCGAAGCGGTCCAGCAGGCCGTCGCCGGCGGTGAGAGCGGGGGTGTGCTCGTCGGCGGGCACGGACGACGTGCCGTGGTCCGCCACGGGCGGAGGCTCCGGCACGTTGATCTCTGGTGTACTGGGGGAAGGGCCAACGGCAGGCATTCCCAGCTGTATTCCCATCCCTCGAGGTTACGCCTTTTCACAGTTAGGCTCTATGAATGCGCTTTGTTCTCCGGGTCCGCGGGACCCTGGCAGCGTGCGCCGCGGTATTCCTGGCCGTCTCCACTGCGGCGTGCACCCCGGCCGGCAGATCCGCGGACGGTGGCGGCATCACCGTTTTCGCCGCATCCTCGCTGACGGATGTGGTGGAGACACTCAACGCCGCGTACGACGGCGGCGGCCGGCTGCGCGTCAACGTGGGCTCCAGCAGCCAGCTCGTAGCGCAGATGCAGTCCGGGGCACAGGCGGACGTCATCATCACGGCCGACCTCGAGGCGCTGGAGCCGCTGCGCAGTTCCGGGTCGGTGGCGGAAGAAACCGTGCTGGCCAGCAACACCCTTGTGCTGGCCCTCGCCCCGGGGAACCCCGCGGGCATCGCAGTGTTACGCGATGTTGCGGACGACGGCGTGCGGACGGCACTGTGCGCCCCTTCCGTTCCCTGCGGGCGGGCCGCGGCCCGGGTGCTGGAAAACGCCGGCCTGGCCTTACCGGCGCCCAGTTTGGAAGACAGCGTCCGTTCGGTGCTGGCCAAGGTGTCTGCCGGGCAGGCCGATGCGGGTTTTGTGTACCGCACAGATGCCCTGGCCGCTGCGGATGCCGGCGTGGAGTATCTGCCCCTGGCGGACCCGGAGCCCAACCGGTATCCGGCCGCGCTTACCGCTGAAGGAGCGGGGAACACCGATGCCGCAGCGTTCTATGACTGGCTTGCCGGACCGGAGGCGGCAGCCATCCTCGCCGAGGCAGGATTCGGCCCCGCCGCAACCGACCCGGCCTCAACGGGACCAGACGGCTCCGGCGCCGGCACGGGAACGGAAAACACCGATGCCCCTTAGGAGCTCCGCCCCGGACCGCAGCACGACGGCGCTGAGCCGGGAGGCGCGTGCCACGACTCCAGCCTGGCTGTGGCTGCCGGCCGGCCTCGCCCTGCTGCTGTGCGCCGGCCCCGTGGCTGCCCTGCTGCTGAACGTGCCGTGGACCTCCCTGCCGGATCTGCTCGATTCCGATGCCGCGCGCACCGCACTGGGCCTCTCACTGGCCACCTCCGTGGTCTCCACCCTGGTCTGCGTGCTCCTGGGCCTGCCGCTGGCCGTGCTGTTCAGCAAGCTTTCCGGCCCGTGGATCCACCTGATGCGCGGCATCCTGCTGATCCCGCTGGTGCTCTCTCCCGTGGTCTCGGGTATCGCACTGCTGTACTTCTGGGGACGGCACGGGATTGCCGGCCGGCTGCTGGGCGCGGCCGGGCTGGACGTCGGATACTCGCCGGCCGCCGTCGTGATTGTCCAGGTGTTTGTGTCGCTGCCCTTCTTTGTAGTTGCCTCCCTCAACAGCCTCTCCGCCGTGGACCGTGACCTGGAGATGGCGGCGGCCACCTCCGGCGCCGG
Source organism: Arthrobacter sp. Y3224198 (assembly GCF_059090025.1). Taxonomy (NCBI): domain Bacteria; kingdom Bacillati; phylum Actinomycetota; class Actinomycetes; order Micrococcales; family Micrococcaceae; genus Arthrobacter; species Arthrobacter sp. Y3224198. The sequence continues at coordinate 797 of NZ_JBNHFG010000049.1, read as the reverse complement.
TCCCACTGCGATCCTGCGCTACATCACCCTGCCCCTGGCCCTGCCCGGCATCGTGGCCGGTGCCCTGCTTGCCTTCGCCCGCTCGCTGGGTGAATACGGCGCCACGATCACCTTCGCCGGCAGCATCGAGGGGCGCACCCGCACCCTGCCGCTGCAGATTGAGCTGAGCCTGAACTCGAACCAGCCGCAGGTGGCACTGGGCATCTGCCTGATGCTGATTGCCCTGTACCTGCTGGTCCTGCTGCTTGGACGGCTGGGCACCGGACGGTTGCTGCCGCGATGAGCAACCAGGAGCCCGGGCAAGGGACGCCGGCTGCCGTCCCGCCTGCCGCAGACGGACGGCACCGCGCCTGGGCAGCCGCGGCCGGTGTGGTGGCGGCCTGCCTTGGCATCAGTGCCGGGGAACTGCTGGCGGCGATCGTCAGCCCCTCCCTGTCTCCGGTCTCTGCCGTGGGGGCGGTGGTGATCGACGCCGTTCCCGCTCCCGTGAAGGACACCGCCATCGCCTTGTTCGGGACCGCTGACAAAACGGCGCTCCTGGTGGGCATGGGGCTGGTCATCGCTATTGGAGCTGCCGTCGCCGGACTGCTGGAGCTGCGCCGTTCCCCGGCCGGATTGCTCGTCCTGGGTGCGTTCGGCATGGCCGGACTGGCCGCGGTGCTCAGCAGGCCGCAGGCCGGACCCCTGACGGTCCTGCCGCCGCTGGCGGCCGCCGCCGTCGCCGTCCTGGTCCTGCGGGCGCTGGCTGCCCGCGTCCGGGCCCAGGGCCGGGTGACCCGTGAAACTGCGCCGGCGGA